>USKU01000001.1 GCA_900555335.1 uncultured Atopobium sp.
GACGCGTTTCCACTCACCCGCCTGTATTTTCGGAAGAATATAGCCGCACAGCACCAATCTTGCCAGAGAGGATGCCGCGAATAAGCGCCTTGGTATCAATGAGTCCACCACGACCAGTATTAACGAGGATGACACCATCTTTCATCTTTCCGATGGTTTTATCGTTAACCATGTGATAGCTCTCATCGTTCAGGAAAGCATGAAGTGAGATGAAATCCGAACGCTCCCAAAGCTCATCGTAGCTGACATACTCATCAACAACGTGCTCGTCATTGACAAGGCTCATGTTTGGATACAGGTCTGCACCAAGGACGTGCATACCAAAGCCCTTGCAAATACGGCAGAGCGCTGCGCCAATACGACCAGTTCCAACAATGCCGGCAGTTTTACCGTGAAGTGTATCGCCAACAAGGCCAACAAGCGAGAAGTTATTCTCGCGAATTCTGATGTAACCACGGTGAATACGACGGTTAGCAGCAAGCGCAAGACCCATTGCGTGCTCTGCGATTGCTTCAGGGGAGTAAGCAGGTACGCGCGTAACCGTAATACCAAGGTCTTTAGCAGCGTTAACATCAACAGCATCAAAACCAGCGCAGCGCATAAGTAGAAGCTTAACGTCAAAGCCGGCAAGAATCTCAAGAGTCAGAATTGAAGCATCTGCATTAACAAAAGCGCAGACAGCGTCATAACCCTTAGCAAAGCCTGCGGTCATAGGCGTAAGGTTTGACTCAATGTAGTCGATTGAAACATCTGGATACTTTGGAAGCTCAAGGTTGAAAGAATCCTTGTCATAACTTTGAGCACCATAAAACAGGATTTTCATAACTGCCTCCTTGCCAAAACTAACGTTTGGCTTATGTTGTTATGTACTGCGCTTATTGTACCCCTTGAATAACAATTATTTGGCACATAACAGGAGTTTTAAGAAATATTTATAAGGTTTGAAAAAAGAAAGAATACGGTAAAATGATAGAGCATTGTAAGGTCCTATGATAGGACGTTGTAAGGTCCTGACACGGCAACCTTGGTGAGCCCTTGCCCCTCTCCTGGGGAATTATGATCGGGCATCAATCTGTCAGGTAGAAACCCAGGAGGAACTTTGAAAGAGTATCTTTCAAGTGCGGCTGATGTTATCAGTGCGCAAAAAACTGATGTTGAAGCTGGATTGTCTGATGTAGAAGCAGCTTCTCGTCTTGAGGCCCACGGTCTTAATAAGCTTAAAGAGGCACCAAAAGAATCAATTATTAAAAGGTTTTTTGCACAGATGGCTGACCCTATGGTCATTATGCTTCTTGTTGCTGCTGTTATTTCCGCTGCTGAAGGAATTTATACCGGTGAAGGTGGAATTGCGGACGTTGTCATTATTCTGTTTGTTGTTGTCATCAACTCTGTGCTTGGCGTGGTCCAGGAAGGCAAGGCTGAGGAAGCTCTTGCTGCTTTGCAAGAGATGAGTGCAGCTCAGAGCAAGGTTATCAGAGACGGTCGTCTTGAGACGGTTGCCTCAACCGAGCTTGTTGTGGGCGATATTATTCTGCTTGAGGCAGGTGACTCTGTTCCAGCTGATTGCCGCATTCTTGAAAGCGCCTCCATGAAGGTAGAGGAGTCGGCGCTCACAGGTGAATCAGTTCCTGTCGAGAAACACGCGGAGGCCCTCAGCCTTGCTGAAGGCGCGGATGATATTCCTTTGGGCGACCGAAAGAATATGTGCTACTCCGGATCTATTGTGGTCTATGGACGCGGTCGTGCAGTTGTTGTTGCAACAGGCATGGACACTGAGATGGGCAAGATTGCAGACGCAATCTCTCAGGCAGAAGAAGGACAGACTCCACTTCAGATTGCCCTCGATAAGCTTTCACATACACTTACCATTCTTGTTGTTGTCATCTCACTGCTTGTTTTTGCAACAGGCTTTATTAAGCACGGTGTCGAGATGCTCGGCAATTTTGACCTTATATTGAGCACCTTTATGGTTGCAGTATCTCTTGCAGTTGCTGCAATCCCTGAGGGCCTTGTTGCTGTTGTTACCATTGTTCTTTCTATGGGCGTTACTAGAATGAGCGAACGCCACGCTATTGTCCGCCGTCTTACTGCAGTTGAGACTCTTGGTTGTACTCAGGTTATCTGCTCTGATAAGACTGGTACTCTGACCCAAAACAAGATGACTGTTGTTCGTCATGAGACAGAAAATCTTGATGCACATGTACGTACCATGGCGCTGTGCTCAGACGCTACCTGGGACGATGCGGAGCAGGTGGCAAAGGGTGAGCCAACTGAGGCCGCTCTTGTTGCAGACGCTGCAAAACTTGGATACACCACAAGTGACCTTGCTTCTTCTCGCCCTCGTATCGGCGAGGCTCCCTTTGACTCTGTTCGTAAGATGATGTCTGTTGTGGTGCGCACCCGCTCTGGCAAGGTTGTACAGCACACTAAGGGTGCGCCTGACGAGGTGCTTGCTCGCTGCACCAAGATTATGACAAGCGATGGCATTATTGACCTCACCGATGAGGCTCGCTCTGAGATTTTGGCTCAGAACAAGTCTATGGCTGACCAGGCACTTCGTGTTATGGCATCTGCTCGTCGCGATTGGGGAACAGAGGCTCCTCAGAGCTATGATCCAGCTAACCTTGAGCATGACATGGTCTTTGTTGGACTCTCTGGCATGATTGACCCAGTTCGTCCTGAGGTTAAGGGTGCTGTTGCAGAGGCTCATGAAGCTGGTATGCGCACCGTTATGATTACAGGTGACCACATTGATACGGCCGTTGCTATTGCGGTTGAGCTGGGCATTATTACCGATCACTCTCAAGCAATTACCGGCGCACAGCTTGATAAGATTTCTGACGAAGAGTTTGAGCAGCGTATTGAGACAATTGGCGTTTACGCACGTGTTCAGCCTGAGCACAAGGTCCGCATTGTTGATACCTGGCGCAAGAAGGGCATGGTTACGGCCATGACAGGTGACGGCGTTAACGATGCTCCTTCCATTAAGCGCGCTGATATTGGTATTGGTATGGGTATTACTGGTACCGATGTTACTAAGGGCGTTGCAGATATGGTTCTGGCTGACGATAACTTTGCCACCATCATTAGCGCGTGTGAAGAGGGAAGACGCATCTACGACAACATTCGTAAGTGTATCCAGTTCCTCTTGAGCTCCAACCTTGCAGAGGTTATTTCCGTCTTTATTGCATCCCTGGTTGGCTTTACTATTCTTCAGCCTACCCACCTTCTGTGGATTAACCTGATTACCGACTCTCTGCCTGCGCTTGCTATGGCTACCGAGAAGGCTGAACCGGGCATTATGAAGCGTAAGCCTCGTAATCCTAAGGACGGAATCTTTGCGGGCGGCGTTGGTTTTGACTGCCTTGTTCAGGGCTCTATCATTGCTCTTCTCACCCTTGCCAGCTATTTTATTGGCCACTACTTTGAGTATGGAACCTTTGATATCTCACAGGTTATTACTAACCCAGAGGCTGGCGTTGAGGGTATGACCATGGCGTTCTTGACGCTTTCTATGGTTGAGATGTTCCACTCCTTCAATATGCGTTCTCTGCGTGGTTCCATCTTCAAGCTAACCAGCCAAAACATTTGGCTGTGGGGTTCCTTTGTTATGTCTTTGATTCTTACCTTTGTGGTAATTGAGACACCACTTTCTCAGGCGTTTGGCTTTGCTGAGATTGGTTTTGAAGAGTACGCCATGGCAATGCTTTTAGCTGCATCTATCATTCCTCTGATGGAGCTGTACAAGGCTGTTATGCGTTCTGTGCAGAAGAACAAAGCATAAGGTAGGGAGCACTCTTGTCCGCTAAGCGTACAAAAAGTTCCAAGAAACTAGGAGCCGGCAGGACTCAAGGGTCTCTGCCGGCCCTTTCTTCATTGCTGGATGTTCCAGCGTTTGAACAGCTGACCCCATCGTCGGCTCAGACGCAGGCTTATGCAGACGTCGTATCCGAGCTTGAAGCTCAAGGGGTTTCTCGCCAGACGATGACCATGGCCTGCGTGGTCCGCTTGGATAGGGGATTTCCTGCGGTTGTTTCGGAGCAGGGAGTGTTTCGCGCCGAGTTTTCCGCGCGCGTGACTAAGGGCCAGAACTCCACGGTGGCTGTTGGCGACTGGGTATGTGCGCGCATTCTGGACTCGCACGATATGGGCATCATCGAGGCGGTTCTGCCGCGAGAGACCGATATTGCTCGCTGGAAGGGTGGAGCCCGTGGTCAAAAGCAGACTTTGGCCGCAAACGTTGATCTGGTGCTTGTAGTACAGGCCTTGGACGGCGAGGTTGTCTCGGTAGATCGTATTGTGCGCTCAGCAGTTATTTCTAAAGACTGCGGCGCTGCTTGCGCTGTGGTGCTTACTAAGTCAGATGTGGCAGGTCCGGAGCTTTTGGCTCAAGAGATTTCTTCTATCACCGCAGCTCTTGGCTCTACAGTAAAAATTGTTGCAACAGCTTCAAAGCTTGAGGGCGAGAAAACCGATGCACTTGTAGATCTTGCGCGGACCGCCCAAGATCTTGGAGCTGCGTGGGGAATTGATGCTGTTCGTAGCCTTGTTCCTTACGGTTCCATAGCCATCGTGCTTGGTGAATCAGGTGCTGGTAAATCTACGCTTCTTAACGCACTTTTGGGACATGAAGCACTTGAAACGGGAGAAGTTCGTGAGTCCGATAAGGCAGGACGTCATACAACGGTTGCTCGCCGTATGGTAGCGCTTCCTGACGCTGGCGTTATTGTGGACGAACCTGGACTTAGAAGTTTACCTATTGTGGGTCATGAGAGGGGATTACAGAAGATATTCCCTCACATCTCTGAAGCTGCTCAGACGTGTAAGTTTAGGGATTGCACCCATACTCACGAGCCAGGATGTAGCGTTCAAGACGCTCTGCATGAGGGGCAGATTACAGAACCCCAGTTAAAGGCTTATTTATCTCTGGCAAAAGAAATGCGAGAAAGCCAGCAATTGCTTGACCCTGATGTTGTGCTTTAAGCTTTAACAGCGTAAATCCTCTAAGCACCCTGGCTTGACTAGGGTGCTTTTTTATCAAACCATCAGGAAATATGCTATATTGAGACTAACGAGGGTTGGTCCCGCCCAGCTAATTGGGGAGGGTCAACCCTCGTTCATGAGTGAGGTAAATCACTTAGAAAATCATTCATTACAATCCCTCTAAAAATGTAGCAGTTATGATGTTCTAAAAATTTTTATATATCAAATTAAATAAAAATTTAAATTACCTATTTTACATTGCGTCGCTGCAGCCTGTGGATACATTACTTTGTGTCAGATTCGCGTCAGCTATCTGACATATTTGTGCAGGTAAATCTTTTGTTTTTGTCCTCCCTCTCTCAATCCGAGCGCACAATCGATATATCGCAAATGGAGGGAGGACAAACAGTGACTAAGAAAACAAGAATTTTAATTTCTGTGTTAAGCGCACTTTTGGCCAGTTTTTGTTTCTTTGCATACGTGCAAAGTGTCCGTGCTGATGCTGAGAAGTCACGAGCAGAGGCAATACAAAAATACGGTGGAGAACTCACGTCAATTCTGGTGGCCACAAAACAAATAGAACCTGGAGAAACTCTCTCATCTTCTAATACCCAGATAAAAAGCTGGATTTCTGATTTGATTCCCGAAGGCGCAATTACTAATCCAGAAAGTGTTATGGGTCGTACGGTTTCATCAGTTATTGGAGTTGGAATGCCTGTTGTTTCTCTTCATCTACGATCAGTTGCCTCTCAAATTTCTATTCCAGAAAATCTTGTTGGTCTCACTATTTCCCATGGCGAGAAGTACGGATTAGCTGAGAGGCTCAGTGCTGGCACAAAGCTTGCAGCGTATGAGGTTACTGATTCTCTTATTACCTGTATTGCTTCGGATATTGCGGTGTTGTCAGATGACACCGAAGGCACTCTTTACACTTCCTCCTCCGTAACGCTTGGATTGACTCCTGAACAGGTTCCTGCCGTGCTTTCTGCATACGCTCGAGGAACACTTCGATTTACTCTTCCTGGGTCAAAGATTAACGCTCAGGACTTAGTAAAGAACAACTCCTTCGTTGAACAAGAAGACTCAAAGGATCTTTCTGACAAGACAGATCAAGCAAGCTCATCTGATGTAAGTGAAGATGTGCATCCAGAGAACCCTACTTCTTCAACAACCAACCAAAACAGCGACAGTGCGTCACAAGTAGACTCGTCTACTAATCCAGGAGGTGAAGCGTGATGTTAGAAAAGTGGATCTCATACGTAGGTCTTGACGCACGCGTTGAAATTGGAGCCATTCTTACGTACTTGGGAATTAGCAATAGGTGTGAATTTGCCGATTCAGCAGCATCTCTTAGATCAATTGTAGCCTCTTCAACTCCTCAAGATTATTCAGTCTTAATTGGTAATACCGGCTCCGATGTTTCGGATATAAATCTAGCGGCTGCAATTGTTAAAGATGGAAATGCTCGCTGTGTAGTGCTTGTAAGATCTGGCGCTTCTGGATCACTTCGTTCTAGAGCAGCTAAAGCAGGAGTTGATTTAGTTATTGACCCTATGGAATTGGGGGATCTGGTAAAGGTTGGAAGAGGGTATCAATCATACGGGGCTGACAGGCTTTCTCAGCCTTTACCAGAAGCTTCAGATTATGTTGCCAGTATCCAAGAGCTAAATACCTATCTACAATCTCTTATTCCTCTTGATAAGACTTTAAAAGCTCCGATTCTGACGTTCACTTCAGGAAGAGGAGGAGTGGGAAAGACCACACTTGTTTCTTCAATGGCACTGCTTGCTTCTTCTTGGGGCTTGAAGGTTGCGTTGGTTGATTTTGATCTGTCTTATGGAAATGCTTTTGAGAAGCTTGGAATTAGGCAGCCAAAAGACTTCTCTGATCTTGTTGCTGATGTACCTTCAGAAAAAGAGAGCCTTCTTGAAAAGGCAACTTGTGTCCATAGAAATTTGTATCTTTTTGGCCCTTGTGTAAAACCTGAAATGGCAGAGCTTCTATTTCCTTGCGTGAGTCATTTTCTCCAAGCTGTTTCTGGTTTGGTTGATTTGGTGCTCGTAGACACCACGACAGCATCAACAGATTGCTATGCTCAGGCAGCACAATGCGCAGATAGGCTGGTTATTGTTTCGGAGAACCCTCTAACGTGCATTAACTCTTTGGCAAAAGTAAGTGGACTTGCAGTGCGTCTTGGAGTGGCAAGAACTCGCATTATTCGACTTGAAAACAAAGCAAATCCAAAGGTTAAACAGGACTTTTCTATTGGAAAGGCAGAGATTGGTCTTGAAGCAGCAAAGATGTTTAGGATTTTTGAAGGCGGACCAGGGTTTCAGGAGCTTATTCAGCAAGGAAAGCTTTCTGTGTTGTTACAAGAGGAAACTTCATTTGCGCAGTCGGTTTCTTTTGTTCTTGCGCATTTCCTTAACGAACTGGGCATTCTTCCACAGCTGCGAGAGGCTCAGATTGCCCTGCAAGTAGCTCCTGAGAAAAAGACATTTAGCTTATTCAATAGGAGGAAGGAGGTGGGTTAATGCTTGTCTTTGAACGCGTTGCTAAGCAAATTGAGGCTCAAGATGAGAATGACTCACTACTCCAAAAAGAAGTATTTCAGAAGGCTAGAAAAAAGTTAAAAGAAAAACTTGTTTCTCGATTAGGACTTTCTACGGTTTCTTCTCTTATAACAGGCAGTGATATCGATCGCGTAAGAGACGAACTAAGAGTTACCTGTGAAGCAATTGTTAATGAAGAGAAGGACGAGCTCTTTAGCTCAGTTGACTATGAGGAAACAATCGAACAGGTAATCAATGAAGTATGTGGTCTTGGTCCAATTCAGCCACTACTGAATGATAAAGATGTTACGGAAATCATGATTAATGGCTGCAACAATTTGTTTTACGAGAAAAACGGCGAGCTATTTGAATCAAAAACAGTCTTTGACTCTGAAGAGCAGATTTTGATTGTTATGGATCGTATCTTATCTCCATTAGGAAGAAGGCTGGACAGGGTGAGTCCTATTGTTGATGCTCGTCTTGAGAATGGGGACCGTGTAAATGCGGTTGCAAGCCCTGTTGCAGTGAACGGCACTTCAGTAACTATCCGAAGATTCACTGGAAAAATTACTTCTTTGGACCGGTTAGTGGAAATGAAATCGCTGCCTCAATGGCTTGCAAGATTTTTGTCTTGGGCTGTGAAGTGCAGACAGGGAATCGCGGTTGTTGGAGGAACAGGATCCGGTAAGACTACGCTTTTAAATGCACTTTCATGTGAAATTTCAAAGTCAGAAAGAATTGTCACTATTGAGGATTCAGCGGAGCTTAAGTTCGATTCGCATCCAAATGTTGTCAGGCTAGAGGCTCGGCCCGCCTCAATAGAAGGAACAGGAGAAATAACCATTAGATCATTGGTGAGAAACGCGCTCCGAATGAGGCCAGATCGCATTGTAGTAGGAGAGGTAAGAGGTGAAGAGTGCATTGATATGCTGCAGGCTATGAATACAGGTCACGACGGTTCTTTAACTACATTGCATGCCGGAACCGCTCAAGAGGCAATATTGCGCCTAGTGTTGATGGCTCGTTTTGGAATGGACTTACCTGCAGAAATCATAGAAAAGCAGATTGCCACTGCACTTGATCTGATAGTTATGTCTCAAAGATTTCCTGATGGAAAACGATATGTGACCAGCGTTTCAGAAATCTCCTTGTCTTCGTCAGGATCAGTTGAAGTGCAAGACGTGGTGTCGTTTGACGCGCAGAAAAGAAGTTGGCTTTTTGTAAAAGTTCCTTCTTTTATCAATCGTGCAATACAAGAAGGAATACTCAATAAAAAGGAGGTTACTTCATGGATGTCTTTACTTCCTCAATCACAGGAGGTGTTTTTGGAGTAATTATTTATTTTCTTGTATGCAACGGTGAGGAAAAAACTGTTTCTCAAATAAATGCACGAGTAACAGGTTATGTAGTTCAGTTTTTTCAATTTGCACGCAATAGCACTTTTGTCCAGCGCTTGCTCAAATGGGAACCTTTTTCTTATACATCAATGCAGCTACGTAATCGTTTTCTTTACAAATATGGGATTACCTTAGTCACTGATGCTTTCGTACTGTTTTTTATTAGTGGCATAGCTGGATCCATCTTGCTTGGTGTTCTATTTGAGTCTGCAATAGGTACGCTTTGCGGTGTTTTCTCGTTATTTCTCGTTCCTTATTTTCTATATGAACATGCCAAGCATCAATCTGCTTTAGAAATCGCCCATATGATGCCTTCGATTTTTAGAACAATCGCCGTTGCTCTTGGATCAGGTCTCACACTTTCACAATCTATTGAATATGTCAGTAAACACACAGAAGGTGTCGTATCAGAAAATTTTTATATTGCTGACATGCAAATCAAGTGCGGTTTTCCTATCGAAGAAGCTATTGAGGACTTGGCAGAAAGGTTGGATGCTCCAGGTGTTAATTTGCTGGCTAGCGCCTTAGTAATTTCACATAGAACAGGGTCTCCGCTTAAGAGTCTTTTACAGAAAACTGCCGAGTTAGTTGAATTACAAGAGAAGAATCAAAGGCTCATAGCAACAAAGACTGCTCAAGTTAGATTATCTGCTCGAATTGTATGTCTTCTCCCAGTTGTTTTATTGATTGTCTTGTCGCTTCTATCGCCGGACTTTCAAAAGGGTTTATTTACGCCATCGGGCGTTATATGCACATCAATTGCAATGGTCATGGATTGCGTTGCTCTTTTGATTATTCGAAGCATTATGAAAGGAGTAATGAAGTGATGGATTTACTATGCTCCGTATTATTTGCAACATGCATAGGTATTCTCGCCCTAGTTGTTCCCGTCAATTTGAATCATTTTGATGTCCATAGCCATTATCAGCAAATTATAAGAGGCATAAAAAGTCACAAGAGAATGAGCCTCCGGGCAAAGTCTGAGTTTACAAGAAAATCATGCCTACGTGAGATGCCAGAAATGATTGACATTTTGATTCTTGGGCTGTCATCAGGGCTATCTTTTGATTCAGCGCTTGATCTGTATTGTTTGCGAGAATCTGGAGAATTATCGAGAGAGCTTTCAAATGCTCATATGACTTGGAAGCTTGGTGCTACTACTCGCGAAGAAGCACTCAATCAGATGGCGGCAAAAGTAGGAGTTCCATCGCTTAAAAGCTTTGCGACTGTTGTGAATGAAGCGCTTACTTTTGGAACTCCTCTTGCAGAAATATTAGATAGACAAGCTTCAGTTCTTCGCGATGAGCAGCGATCGCTGTTAGAAACGGAAATCGAAAAGATTCCAATTAAAATGCTCATCCCTCTAGGAACGCTGATTGTTCCAGCAATGTTACTTGCAATTTTAGGTCCCTTGCTTGGACCTGCGTTTTCTTCTTAAGAGAAAGGAAAGCCGATGATGTTTTTCTATCAATTTTTTAGGTATCTGCAAGGCTTAAAAGAGGATGAATCCGGACAGGGAACTACAGAGTATGCAATTTTAGTTGGCGTACTTGTAGTTATTGCGATTGTCGCAATCATTGCTTTTAAAGGTAAAGTTTCTGAGCTTTGGGAAGCAATTACATCGGGAATTAATTCTCTATGAGCAGAAAGAGTACTGCTGCTTATTCTGTGTTCATTATTGTCACTGTATGTTTGCTATTCGCTGCACTTCTCGTATTACCAAGAAAACAGGACCATTCATCAAATGCGAGCTCAGACTATGTGCAGGCTCATGAAAATAGAGACGACAAAAAAGCCAATGAACAGTCAATCTCATATGCAGCAGCAGAAGATTTGTTTAAACAGAATTCCGTGCAAAGAGATAGTAAAGAAACTATTCAAAACGAAGCTCAGAGTATTTTAGAGGGCTATCAGCAAAGAGCTGATTGCGTGCTTGTTTATTCCGGATATTTAGACATAGCCGGCAATGTATGGGGCTGTTTAGTTAATGGTGGAAATTGGTCAGAACTTGTGACTGTTTCTGATCAAGGAGAGATAAGGAGGGTCTCAACATGTCACATATCCACTCAAGATGCAAAGAATCTAATAGAGCAATCAAACTAGGTGTTAAGAATACACAAGGACAAGCAACGCTTGAATATGCTCTAGTTTTATTTTCGTGCTTGATTGTCATTACGTCTCTTGGTGTGATATATCACTTTGTGCAAAATGGAGCAGTTGTTCAACTGGCTACTCAAGCTGCTTCACATACTATGCATGACTCTCTTTTAGATTTAGCCAAAGATGTTCTCTCGTTTTAAACAGAATGCTGGTCAAGCGTCAGTAGAAGCAGCACTTTTATTTCCCGTTATTCTGATGATTATTGCATTGCTTGTAGAACCTGTTTGCATTCTCTATACAAAGACAGTTATGGATGGAGCCTGTGCAGAAGGATTAAGAGTAGCAACAACGTCTTCTGACACTGAGTTAATAGAGTCCTATATCAAACGCAGACTTAAGGCTATACCAGAGATACCTCTATTTCATAAGGGTGGAGATGAGGACTGGAATATCTCTATTGATAAAAAAGAAAACGATGTCTTGATTGAAATTACGGGTCATGTGGCAGCGATGCCGCCAATAGGCTGGTGTTTATTCCTTGCAGGTCAGACGGATAACCAAGGGATTGTCTTGCATTCAAGTTTATCTGCTAGTACGTATCCAGATTGGATTGAGGGTTCTTATGCGGATTGGATTGCCTTTTGGAAAGGATAAACATAAGAGAATAAAGCTTGGACTTTCCATGTTTATAGACGATAAAGGCGGTATTACGTCAATCGCTTTTGCAAGTGCGCTTTTAGTATGTCTAGCTCTTGTATTTGCGCTGGTATCGGTCGCTTGGGTTTCATCGAGAGCATACAAAACTCAGTCAATAGCAGATGCGGCTTCTATGGCAGGAGAAAATGTCGTGGCTAAATACACAACTATTGCGCAGGTAATTGATGCAAGCATTTTGAGTCTTGGGTTATCAGGATTGTTATGTGTTGGAGCCGGATTGGTTGCTTCATGTGTTCCAGGTTTAGCTTCAGCGGGTTCTAAATTGTGTGATGCAGGTTTTAAGACACTTGAAGCGCGTAAAAAATTTGCTACTTCAGCTTGTGAAGGCTTAGAGGAAACTGAAAAAATGCTTCCAGTTTTTGCAGCAATGGCGGCGAGCTCTTGTATACAAAAGAACTCTACTGATGCGGGTAACTTCGTGGGATCAGCTCTTTTATTTCCCGCTCAGTCACAATCTGATTTTGGACATTTAAATAGCGACGTTTCGTCAGATGAATTAAAAGAACAGAGCGAGCTATTACAGCAGATAGCAAAAGAAATTGAAGAGTTACAAAGTAAAGCAGAGACATCTAAAAAGAGGGCGTGGGAGGCAGACTGCGGTGGAGGTTCGTATTCTATGCGTGAAAGAGCAGAGCATCTCGCTGGTCTTTCTGGGGATATAAATCCATCTATCCCGTCGCCAACTTCTTGGACGTTCGGTATCGCTTTAAAGCGAGCTAGAGCATATTACAGAGCTCGATATGATCAAGAAATTGTCAATGGAAGCACTGCAGAAGAATTACGTGATTCTGCTATACGAAAAGCGTTTTACAACTTTGCGTTTACGGAACTTTCTAAAGGATTTTATAAAGAAACAGCTGATGGTGAGGTCGATATGAATTTACCTCGATTGCCACATAACTTAGAGGAGACAAAGAAAACAGACCTGTATCTAAAGCCTATTTGGCCTTGCACCTATGAAAATGGCGAGAAAACCATTCATGCTCATAGGTCTTGTCCAGGAGCAACAGGAGAAAACGCGGGATTTGCATCGCTACAAGATTTAGATTCTGGAGCGGTTCATGAGTGTCAACATTGTCATTTTACGAGCAGCGATGTGGGAAGAGTGGCTTCTGCTTCGACAAATATTGATAACGGGTTTGAGTATTACTGGAAAATCGTAGTCGAAGAGTCTGAAGTTTATGAATCATCACGTCAGCAAATAAAAGATTTGCGAAAAAAGTTGTCTGAAGCTGCAGATAAATCAACTGGAATATTTCAAAAAGCACTTGATGCCCTAAAGGTTGCTAGGCCCAGATTATGTCCTCCAGGAGCTTGGGGATGTATTTCATTTGTGAGAAGAGGAGGTTCATCTCCAGAATTTCAAGGAAGTTTAGGAACACTTGAGCAGTCAGTTTTTCTCCCAGAAGGATATGCAATATCCGGAGCAACGCTTGCTCCAGACAGCTCTTCTACAAACAACGTTCTTTCAAGCTTTTTTGATCAGGTTGAAAGGAGGGGAGGGTTTATTGGACAGACCATAGATAAGGTAATGAGCTTGTGGGGATCTCTTTTAATCTCATATGGGGATGGTGTAACTTCTTGGTCTTCTAAGCTGTCGGAATTTCTTGATAACGTTGACGGAATAACAGGTGGAAGTGTCGGCTCCAAATTACAGAGTGCTTTGAAACAAATAGTTATTGACGCTGGATTAGAGCCAAGTGATTTAAGACAAATGAAGCCTGTTCTTGTTAATACAGAAAGTGTTTTGAAACAAGCTGGCTTTGAGAAAGAATCAACGATTCGTGAACTAGTTCAGAAAATACCTAATACATCAGATCCAATTGCTTTAGCTCGTTCACTTGGTGCGTTTTCTCTCCAGTATTTACCTGACAAAATCACAATTGCAAAATTGACTATTCCTGTTCTTGATATTGAGATTCCTTTAGAAATTGATGTTAAGAAAGTTTTTGGTGGCATATGAGAAAAATGAAATTTCTTTGTTGCCAAAAAGGGCAAATGTTTGTTGAGACTGCATTGGTACTTCCGGTTGTATTAGTGGTTGCTCTAATTGCAATCAATTTATTTAAGTTTGCAGATATGTGCTCAAAGTTTGATCGTGTTGCGGCAGATCAAATCATTGCTCATGGAATTTCTTCCAGTCATTCCACGGATGGAGGAACGCTAGAAAACTTAACTCAGAAAATAAAAACTGCTCTTAAATGTGATGACAATTGCGACATTGTCGTCTCCATGGAGGGAGAAAAGGAGGGGATTGGGAATATGGTCTCTGTTTTTCCTAAATATCAAGCAACTCTAAAGTACAGACCTTGGCCACATACTGTGCGTCTCCCCTTAGTGTCATTAGAGTCTCCTCTGTACCTCACCCATACAACTTCAATTGTTGTTAGTCCCTATAAGTCGGGAGTTGTGATTTGAAAATGAATGTACAGGTTTCGATAGAAGAAGTCCCTAATTCAGAGCAAATTTTTGAATTGTTACAAGGAGGCTTCGAAAAGTTCGTCGGTCTTTTGGGTACCGAGATAACAGCTCCTCCAGTCTTACTTCTAAGGTGCTCTTCAGTTCATACTTTTGGAATGACGTATCCGATTGATATCGCATTTGCAGACGATCACGGAGAAATTTTAAAAATTCGGAGACGAGTACATCCTAAACAAATTCATAGCTGCGCGGGTGCTTATTGCACATTTGAAAGACCATCAGTTGATGATTTCCCATGGTTTGAGGTTGGTCAGAAAGTGCTCATTCAAGAAATAAGTACTGAAGAAAGCAACGTTGAAAGAAGGAGTCGCTATGGCTATAGAAAACTACTCCGTAAAAATTTGCCCCAGATGCGGAGAAAAGCTGTTTCAGGACATGAGAATTTGTTACGGGTGCCTTCTAGACTTCAGCGGTCCAAGCTCGCTTGTATGCAATCTCGAAGTATCAAGAAATAAAAGAATTGCCAACCTTCCCTTTATAGAAACTGACGAGTATTTGCTTTCCGAAGAAGTAGGAGAGGAATGGGATAAAGGCCTGCCACCTGCTTTGTTTGAACTGGATAACTCATATTCACCAGCAGATTAAACAGTACGTGGTATCCTTTAAGAAGAGTTGCGAAAGTAACATAAAGGAGTTTCCATGTATAAAGTCTCGCTTCGCTCTTCTAAAAAGAGCCAGTTTGTAAAGATTGCGCTTTGCGTAATGCTTTTGGCTGTTGCGTTTTTAATTACGCCTGCAAAAGCATTTGCACGTGACCTTTCAATAGATACGGTAAATATTGATGCGACGGTTCAAAAAGACGGAACGTTGCATGTCGTAGAAACTCGTACATTCTATTTCAATGGTAGTTTTCATGGTGTCTATTGGAATCTTCCAGTTGGAAAGAATAAATACAATGGACAGAACGTTGAAGTAAACATTACTTCGGTTACTGTTCAAGATAGGCAAGGAACGCGTCAGATTTATAGCAAGGACTCTAGTGGCAATAGCTCCAGCTCAGATGAGTATTATGTTCCAACTCAATCAAACAACATGTTGAACTTAAAGATTTATTCAGCGCATGATGATGAGTCAGCGCATATCACTATCGAGTATGACATTACTAATGTTGTAACAAATTGGTCGGATACTGCTGAGCTGTACTGGAAGTTTGTATCTGATGGCTGGGATTCCGAGTCTCGAAATGTCACTGCTACTATTCATCTTCCAGTCCCATCAGGACAGTCTATAGTTGCTGGCGATACTGTTCGCGCCTGGGGACATGGTCCATTGGATGCAAATGTAGAAATTACCAACAATGCGGTTGTCTACAAAGTTCCTGGTGTAGGAACTGATGAATTTGCGGAAGCTCGTATTACATTCCCAACCGATTGGGTTTCTGGGCTAGCTCCTATTCAGCAGAATAAACTGAGCAGCATCTTGTCTGAGGAACAAGCGTGGGCGGATGAAGCAAATCACAAGCGTGATATTGCAAAAGCTCAGGTAGCTCTTATTCTTTATGCGCCATTAGTACTTGCAGCTATCACCGTTGTAGCAGCAATCTTGCTGCGTATTCAATACAAAAAGGTAATGGCTCCTCAGTTTAATGACCTTTACTACAGAGATGTTCCATCTAATGATCACCCGGCAGTTCTTTCTATGCTTTACAACGGTGAGCTGATTAAGGGAGACGCTTTGACAGCAACCCTTATGCACCTTTCTGATTCAAAGTACATTAGCTTGAATAAGACGGTTAGTACAAACTTCCTTGGTATGGAGAAGTCTGATTATTGTCTTACAAAGGTTCAAGACCTTTCAGAAAGCCAGCAGCCTTTCTACCCTGGCAGTTCACAGTCAAATAAGATTGATATCATGGCAATGAAGCTAATCTTTGATAAGGCTGGAGAATCTGGAGCGGTAAATACTACTGTTACCATGAAACAAATTGGTAAGTATGCTTCATCACATCCAGAAGATTTTAATAAGGCATATGAGTCTTGGGAGAGCCCCATCAAGCTTAGCTATGCTGCTAAGTATGGAACAAATAAGATTCCATTCCACGGTAAGGGAATTCTTGGTGCTCTGATTGCTGTCGATGTTCTTGTTGCCGCTGCTGCATTCATGATGGGTGTTATGGCTGATGTTTCATTTGCCAATCTACTACTACATCTGTTTATTCTTGTCATTGCCGGCCTGGTTGCACTTGTAAACATTGGCTCTTTCGATTTAATGAACAGAGAAGGTGTTGAGACGCTCGCTAAGACTCGTGCGCTAAGAAAGTGGCTTACTGAGTTCACTAACCTGCACGAAGCAATTCCAACCGATGTCATTCTCTGGAATAGGCTTCTGGTTATGGCAGTTGCGCTTGGTGTTGCGGATAAGGTTATCGAGCAGCTGAAAGTTGCAATGCCAGAGATGCTCAAAGATCCTCAGTTTATGCCTGTTTATAGCTGGTATTACTATGGAAATGGCATGCGAACCAATGCAATTGAGAGCGTAACTAAGAGCGTTACAGCTGCTCATTCCGTCTCAACAGCGGCACTTGCTTCTTCTAACTCAAGCTCCGGCGGTGGTTTTGGTGGCGGCTTCTCCGGCGGAGGAGGCGGCGGCTTCGGCGGTGGCGGTGGCGGTGGCGGTTTCTAACGCCATAAACGCTTCAATAAACACTGCAAGAAGCAACGTTTAAAGGTCTTAATTCTCCCCGTGAACTAATCGGGGAGAATTTCTTTTTTTAGAAAATATGCGATTTTGGCATATTTGAGTTGATAGTTTTACGCTGCACTTATGGAGCAGATATCTAACAGATTAGTGGGCCAGTGCCTTCGCGATTTGCGAAAGAAGCAACGTCTTACCCAAGAGGCGGTTGCTGAGCATCTTGCTGGAGATCAAGCATTTGTATCAAAGGTTGAATCGGGCGAGCGTGGTGTTAAGCTCGGAGAAGTTTTTTCTTTTGCCGAAGCCTTAGGCATAGAAGCTTCCGAGCTTATCGAAGCGTTGCGTACGTATCGATAGCTTTAGATTACTTTTTTAATTTAAGGAACTTTATGTAGGATGTGAACTGCGTCCCAAAACTTGGACGAATTTAATAAAGAGCTAGGCCACTAAGGACTGATTCCGGAATTCCTCCGGGGTCAGTCCTTTTAGTTTAACCTGACGCCTTTGTGTGTTCCAGTACATAACATATGCGTCCAAATCAGCTTTGAAAGACTCAAAGTTAGGCCACGTTCTTCCTCGGAAGAACTCGTCTTTCAGATGACCAAAGACCTGCTCGGTAGCACCGTTGTCTATGCAGTTACCCTTTCTGGACATGCTCTGGATAACTCCTGCATCTTTCAGTCGCTTACACCATGCGCTGTGCTGGTATTGCCAACCCATATCGCTGTGCAGAATCGGAGTTGTGCCTTTAGGTATCTTCGCTAAAAGTTGATCGAGAAGAGCTTTTTGCTGAACCATGTTTGGACCCCTCGACACACTCCATGCGACAATCTCTTTGCTTCCAAAGTCATAGACGGGAGCAAAGTATGCCTTGCCCCACGCCTGCTTAAACTCTGTGACGTCGGTACCCATCTTCTTCCACGGTCCATCAGCAGAAAAGTCGCGTCCTATGACGTTTTCAAAGGTCTTGCCGACAACGCCTTTATAGGAGCTATAGCGGTGATAGTCTGTCTCACGCCGTATCTTACAGTAAATACCCATCTCACGCATGATTTTAAGAACAGTCTTGTCGGCGATTCTTACACCCAGCTCAGCGCGCAGACACATGGCTATCTGTCTGTGACCACAGCCGTTTGTAGTACGCGAGAAAATCTCTGCAACCGCGCGGTGTAGCTCTGGGCGTGTTGGCTTTACTGGGTGAGCTCGTGCGTAGTAGTAGGTAGACCTTGCAAGTCCTGAGCACTCCAGCAAATAGGACAAAGGGTACCCCTCACTGCACAAAGCACTCACAATCTTAGCCTTTACCCTGGTCAGAGCTCGTCTTTCTCGACCAGGGCACGCAATTTTTTTAAGTAGGCTACCTCGGTCTCAAGCCTGCGGCAGCGCTCCTCAAGTTCCTGTTCGCGGGTGCGTTTCTGTGGCTTGGATTTAGAGCCTTTAGGTCTTCCTTTTGGCTTTGGCTTAAGAGCCTCTGCGCCACCTGTACGATAGAGCTTACACCATCGCTTAAGTGGTGCCAGCGACATAATCTTAAACTCGGCCATTGCCTCAGCTTTTGTCATGCCGTCCTCAATGACAGCTCTTGCTGCAGCAACTTTTTGCTCGTAGGTGTAGAGAGCTTGCTTGCCATCCATGATCAGTAGCACCTCGCTTCCAAATGCGTGGTATATATGGAGCCATGTTTTTACAGTTGAGAGTGGAACAGAAAGAGTACTTGCAACCGCACAAAATCCCATACCGGAAGCAAAGAGCTCTGCTGCCCTTCTCCTCACCTCTACATCGTGCTTTACCCTACAATCCATACGCATAAAAAGCCTCCCAATTTCTTATGTCCAAGAAATGGGAGGCGGTTCATTGTGCGTAGCCTTGAGATAGATGCTATCTTTAAAATAAGAGTCGGCGAATATGGCCAATAAAGATTAAATAAGCTTTAATGTTATGTTTGTACGATATACATTGTCACTATAAGATCTTTTAAGGTGCGTAGCTTGTGTGGGAGTTTTGGTTAAGAGGTGGTACGCTCTGCAGTTATTACGTAAAAACTAATGGTTTACAATAAATTGCCCTATTGTACAGCGAATTTTGTTAAGTAATGTTGACAATATGTAACTGATTTGCTACCCTAAAACAAGAATCTTATGGTTGCACAGAGGTAAGCATTGCTTCGCAACTACCTGATTACTTGTATTTATTGTTTTAGCATTTACAAGAAGGTGAGGTGGAGCATTATTGAAATCTCAGTAAAATTTTTTCTGATTTTATTGTTTTATTCAAAAAATATTCAAGGTTTTTGTTTGCTTAATAAGGGTTAAGTAGAAAGAAGATGAAGTAATATGCAATTCTTCGTTGAATCTGCTTCAATCGATATTACATATAAATGTAATCTAAGGTGTAGACATTGCTTTGACTTTGCTGGAGAAAATTCTCGCGATGAGATTGATGATACAGCTCTAGATAATATTTTTGAATCAATAAGTAAGTATGAAATGAATTCAATATGTTTATGCGGTGGAGAACCCTTGCTAAGGCTTAACTCCGTTATCAAT
This sequence comes from uncultured Atopobium sp., assembly GCA_900555335.1. GTDB lineage: Bacteria > Actinomycetota > Coriobacteriia > Coriobacteriales > Atopobiaceae > Lancefieldella. The sequence goes on from USKU01000001.1 coordinate 19,411, forward strand.
GGATTGCAAATACTAAAAAATAACAATTCTTCAGGTAAAGTTGCAATGGTAAGCAATGGTCTTCTTTGGAATCAATCTATTGCTGAATCACTTAAAGAGGCAGGTCTTGACTTAGTACAATTTAGTCTAGATGGAATAAATGATGCTTCGTATGACTTTATTAGGCAATCCGCAGGCAAGTTACATAAAGTCTTTGATGCTATAAAATATGCAAAGAATTCTGGACTTACAGTTGTCATTTCCAGCATACCCCATAGAAAGAATTTTTCGGAGTTTCAAGCTTTAATAAATTTATGCGATGAGCTCGGAGTGAGTGAATTGCGCGTACAACCGCTTATGAATCTTGGTAGAGGCGAGAAAAATTATGAATATTTATCACTTATGCCAGAAGAAAATGAATCGATAGCAACCTTATTGGCTTCAAATGCCAATTCGACGAAAACCAGATTAATTTGGGGAGATCCGGTTGATCATTTTTATATGTATCGAGAATTGAAGTATATACCTCAAATTTGTATTAATGCATTTGGTGAGATTGTCCTGTCTCCGTACTTACCTATAACAATCTGGAACTTACGCAAATACTCACTAAAGGAATATTTTGATTTAAATATCCCAGTTCACGCATTAAAACATGAAACTATCAAAAATCTTATTTCAGAAATACATGATATTTCAGATTTCACAAGTCACCATAAAGATATGCCCCTTTTATTTCTTGAATCAAATATCGATCTTTCAGAGGAGTTAAAGGAGATGGCTTTATATGCATAACTGTCAGCGCCTGATTAAAATAAACGAAAGCAACATGAAGGAAGTGCTTTCGTGGATTGAAGTTTTTAACGAGTCCTATCATAAGCAAATTATAGATCCCGTGGGTGTAGTTGACGGAGTAAATTTGAGTGGACGTTACATAAGACAGCTCTTGTTTAGTGGGCAATTCGACTTTTATGAAATTGTGGAAGCAGAAAGTAAAATAATTTTAGGCATTTTGGTAGTTGCAAATAGTCAGATCGTTAAACTACGAGCATCCTCACTTATACTTTTCGCAACAAATTATGAGATAAACCTATCAAACTGTTTTATGAATAAGGGTGAAAACTTATACGTCATATCTATTGCAATGGATGCTGGAAATTATCTAGCTGTAGGTTTTAAAAACTTAGCAATAATACCAGGCCATAATAATTCGTTAAATTATCTCTATCTTTTAGTGGGAGCAGAAGATGAAAATAAAATCAATTGAACAGATAGTTCCAAAATTGCATGAAGGAACCAGATTAAAAAGTACTCCGAGCGGATATATCCTCTCGTCTGGAGGTGTATATGCGCCTATGAATTTAGATGCAGCTGCAATTGTTTCAAAGATAGATGGTTCTAAAACTATAGAAAAAATTTGTCAGGAATTATTTGAAGAGAAATCGAATATAGATGATTTCAATATTCTAGGGACTATAGTGCAACGATGTATCGCAAAAATCTGGCAGCAAGGTGCTTTTTTGCAAGTAGACGATAATTTATCCATGGCGTATTATTCATACTATTCAAACAACTGTTTTTATAGTCCTTATTTCTCCTCAGATGTAAATCTAGAGCCTGTATATTTATCCCCTATATTTGACAGTAAACATTTTTCAAATATTACAGAATTTAAAGAAATTTTTGGATCGTTTTGTTTGTATGTAACACTATTAAATAGTAATAGTGAAATAAAATCTCAGTATTGCTTTCTAAAGACACAAGTTAAGGATCTATATTTTATATATGCAATTTATGGCAATACGCCGACTGTTGATGACCTTAGAGAAGTAAAGCAATATCTTCAAAACAATCCACTTGACGAAGAAAACCACATTGAAAAAACTGAGAAAAATGATTCAATTACTTTCATTGTGTATACATTGTCAGATTTAAGAGTTGACACTTTACCATTTACTTTAATACAGAAGGGAGTTATTCAAGGCGAAGTTAATGGTAGAGATTTAATTATAAACTTTTTATGTATTTAAATGAGGTGATTGTAATGGATGGATTTGATCCGCAGGTAGGCAACCTTAAACCAGTAAACAATGGATCTCAGCCAATGGGTGTGGCAGTAGCGGGCGTTTTGGTCTGGGCTGGTGCTGTTTATGATGTTGTCCTCGCTGTAAATTATGGTGCAATCGTGAATGTTGGATTGGCATTTATGGCTGCTGCAGCGACTGTCGCAAATGTAGTCACAACAGTTAATTGATTATTAGTGCTGCCCGTCGTTAGGAGGGCAGCACTGAGTTTCATTTTTTGGAGTGAATATGGATAAGTTATGCTTCTTTTCAGCTTCTATACTGTTAATGCTTATATCCATACAATGGTACAGGAATAAATGGCTCATGTTGATGTCTGGCTATAATACCATGCCTGAGGAAGAAAGAAAGAAAATTGACATAAGACCATACGCCATCGCAGGTTCACGCAGTATGGCATCTGGAAGTTTACTTATGTGTATTTATGGTATCAATACATTGGAATTAAGCATCGCAAAAGAATACATATTAACTGCACTTATCATTTCGTGGATGTTATGTATTTGGTCAATAATAAGTATATTAAAACTAAATTTTTGTAAATAACGTGTACTGCGGTTTAATTTAAAGTGTTGATTTGGGTACATAATGATTAATTCAAATTGGCAATATGTGGCAAATATAAGTGGCTTGTCAGACTTACTCGATGGACTTGATCCTACATTTATATCGAGTTTTTCGATCCTGGATCTTATACAACAAGGTAAAATTGACAAGAGTCTACTACAATTATCAATGTTGTTATTATCAAATGCAGTGATTCCAAAAAATGAATTACAGGGAGCACAAGTAGAAGACGTTGTTAGATATCTATTAAGTAACGGAATATTGTGTGAGGAAGATGGTTTGCTCTCAACTAAAGGGCTCGTTCTCAATAAATATCGAGGCGTTTGGTTCTTTACCGAGCAATATAGCGCACACTCTCAAGCATATTTTGGTCCAGACTCAATTGCACTTGCCAAGCGTCTTTTTCCATGTGCTGGTAAAAAGGCACTCGATATGTGTGCTGGCACTGGGATTCAATCATTAATTCTAGCAAAATGTGGAATGCAAGTTACATCGGTTGAATCAAACATAAATATCGCACATCTATACAAGGTCAACGCAAAAATAAACAATGTTTCTAGTGACGTAAACTTGGTACTTAATGATGCAGGTAGTTTCTTAGATTCATGTTCCGATAAATTTGATTATGTGGTCTCTAATCCGCCATTAGTTCCGATTCCAAAACAAATTCCATATCCATTAACAGGAAATGGTGGACTTTATGGAATTGACATTACTCTAAAAATTATTGACAATCTTCCGAGAATGTTAAATGCATGGGGCGAGGCACTAGTCTTAGGATTGACGCCCTCAACCACTCCAGGTTTAAGTAAACAACATCCACTAATTAACAGACTTAATAGTATAAATTTAAGTTGTGTAATTACAATTTTGTCAATTGAAAAATTAAGCTCCACAAGCGAATACATTCAAAGCGTCTCTGTGTCTTCTTACTGTTACGATAGCACACAATTTACTTCTGAGACAGATTGTTCAAATAAACTATATAAAGCATTTAAAGATGAAAACTTGCAGTATATAGTTCAATTTACACTCAGAATAATTAAAGATAATAATGACGGAAATTTGCTTATATATGATCACTCGGGAAAGTTAAAACAATCTCGTCTCTGGATGATTTGAGGTACATACATGTTTACATGGGTGATCGGTAAAATTAAACATTTAAGAGGCTTCAAGGGTGTTATCTTATTATCTATCATTAGTTTTGCAATAAATGCGATAACCCCCTACTTAAATGGAATTTTATTTAACTTATTGGCGTACAATACAAGGTACGAAATAATAATTAATGTTGCTATTCTAGTTGCGTTGTTTGGAATAGGCAACTCGATATTTACATATGTTTTAATCCGAGTTATAGCAATATTAAAGGCTGAAACTTACATCTTATTACTGAAGCTAAAAGTACGAAATTTATATGAAATACCATATAATATTCTTGAAAATGTTGAGTTATCAGGCCTTTCTCAACAAATTCATTCGGATATTCAAATAGTTTCTGACTTCGTTCTCTCAAACTTTACTAAGTTCATTTTGAACAGTATATTACTTTTTGTTTCGTTTTATATGATGTTTGAACTAAACCAGTTGTTATTTATATTAGGATTAGTTTTGAGCTTAACTTATTCCTTAATTGTGTACTTACTTAAAAATCCTATATCAAAAAGGTTGACAGACAAAAAGCAAAACGATGTAATCTTTTATCAAAAGTACTCATCGCAACTTCTGTTATCAGAAATTTTGTATGCTAGTTCGAATTCGGAGAATTCAGTATCTTATTTAAATAGTTGCTTTGTACCTTTAAACGAAAGCATACGAAAATTGGTAAAAATTCAAAGTATTTATCTATCTAGTGATTCCGTAACATCGGCTTTATACCAGGCAATTTTATTCATACTCGGAGGCGTTCAAATAGTTAATAAAAATTTATCATTAGGTGATTTTGTTACTATAAATATGTATTTTAATATAATTATTAATTTGGTTAAATATTATATAGGTTTTTATAATACATTTCTAGATGCAAAGATTTCGTATAAGCGTCTCGAAAACTTAGAGAATTTAAAAATCCCCAATCAAAACTCTGGAATAAAAATTGATCACTTAGATAGCATATGTTTACGCAACTTTTTCTTTTCTTATCAATCAAATAATGGAATAATTGATGTAATAAATAATTTATCAACCACATTCAGGAAAAATACTTTTCATATTATACAAGGTACAAATGGATCAGGAAAGACTACACTGCTAAAAATACTTCTCGGGCTATATGAAGGCACTTCAGATAATCTCGAATACAATGGTGAAATATGCAGCAAAGTTGACACATTCTATTTGAGAAAACATTGTATTGCATATCTGCCTCAGTCTTTTTTTAAGCCCGATATGAGTCCACTTGAGTTTCTGTCTTTGATGTCTTATGACGAAAACATAAATGTAACTTTACTAACTGAAATTAGTAAAATACTTAAGATTCCTTTTGAGAACTGCCAGAGATTATCTGGAGGCGAGCTTAAGAAGCTCTACCTTAATGTTGCATTGTCAAAGGATTCGGATTTTTTAATTTTAGATGAACCCACGAATGATCTTGATGAACTTTCAAAACATGAACTAATCAATTACTTAAAAATGAATCCAAAAAAACAAGGGATTATCGTTTCAACGCATGACAAGGATTTGATTGATGCAGCTGATGAAGTGATATACCTTTAATGATATATATATGCTGTTTGAAACATCGCCTAATCCTTCTTGTAAAAATCTGCCTCAAAACCCTCTGCGTTGAGCGGCAAACCCTGTGCCCAAGTGGGAACCACGCACATGAGGGAGACCACCTCATCAAGGCTTCCAAAGCTAGGCTGCTCATCACAAATTACCTCATCATGTACGTGCATAACGACATGATAACCAGCTTTCTCAAGGCGCACGAGCGCCTCGGCTAAGATGTCACGCGCGATAGCTTGCGTGATGTTTTCTACGAGCTTGCCACCATAGGTCTCGAGCTTCTGGAACTTGCGCGCAGCACCCAGTCCCCAGTATGTGATGCCTTCCGCTCCAAAGCGGTTCTCAGCAATCTGCGGCCGTGCGTAGTAAAGACACCTTGAGGACGGCAGCTTGATGGTAAGCATGCCTTTGGCAAAGCCAACAGATACCTTGCCTATACGCGTGATGACATGCTTTTTGATAGCGTTTAGTGCTGCAGCCTCAATATCGCGCCAGAACTGGACTATGTTGCTGTTAGCTTCTCGCCAGGCGCCTACGATAGTTTCCATTTCAACTTCATTGAGTCCCATACGCTCAGCTCCCATAGCACGAAGAGCACCAACTGCTCCAGCATAGCCGCACGCCAAGGTTGCGATCTTACCTTTTTGTCTGAGCTCTCCGTTTACCCCATGCTTTACGACAGGCACACCGAACATCTGCGATGCCGTTTTGCAGTAGATGTCCTCACCAGTTGCAAAGGCATGAAGTACCCATGACTCTCCGGCGAGCCACGCAAGCACACGCGCTTCAATGGCAGAAAAGTCGGCTACGATAAAGCGACTGTTTTCACTTGGAATAAGCGCTGTGCGAATGAGCTGCGAGAGCGTGTCGGCTACACTCGGGTAGAGGAGCTTCATCGTCTCCAAATCACCTGACTTCACCAGCTCACGCGTTGCTTCCAAGTCAGCGAGATAGCTTCTGGGAAGGTTTTGTACCTGCAGAAGCCTTCCTGCCCATCTGCCCGTTCTGCCTGCTCCCATGAACTGATGTAGTCCGTGTGCGCGGTCATATGTGTCAGCGCAGGCAAGCATCTTCTCGTATTTTTTAACTGATGAGCGGGAGTATTCACCGCGCAAGCTTAACACTTCATGAACGACACCTGTTGAGCGTGCAAGCGCATCCTCAACGGCTGCTTTATCAAGTGAGTCTAGTGGCAGGCCGTGTTCTTCTAGCCAGCTTTTAAGCTGTATGGGAGAATTTGGATTATCAAGTCCTGTGAGTTTGCTTGCACGCTTAAGTGCAGTCTTGCTATTGTCCTGAGCTAGAGAAATAGAAGCTTCTGCCAAGCGTCTATCAATACGCACGCCACGGTCGTTAATGGCTTGATCGACCGCGTATTCTTCCCATACAAATTGAGGTAGTGGCACGCGAGTAAGTTTTGTTTGGATGGCAGCTTCCACCTCAACGTCGCGTTTGCAGTAAGCCTTGAACGTTTCCCACTTGTCAGGTGCATCCTTTGAGAGTACGCGGTGTCCATCTTTTTGAGGACAGCTAAAGAGCTTGATAAGTGAGGTACCCTCACTCATTTTCTGGTCAGACAAATTGAAAGCAGCACCTGCGTCCTTGAGGGAAAGCGGCATACCAAGAGCTGCCGCGTGTACCATCGTGCAGCGCCAGCTTGTGGCAGGAAGATGCGTGCCCAGATAGTGCGAGAGGCAGATACGCTCAAAGGACGCATTCCATGCATGCTTGAGCACGCGATCGTCAGTAAGCGCGAGGAGCACCTTATCGGGTAGCTTTTCACCTTGAGTGAGGTCTACAATCTCGACGTCCCCACCATCGATGGAGAAGGCAAAGAGTAAAATTTTAAAATCGGGTGAAGCTGCGTATTTGTAATGGCCACAGGCTCCGATATCAACTGACGAAAAAGTCTCTATATCGATTGATAAGTCGTGCATGGAATACATCCTTTACAGGCAAATGAGCTGCCAGTAGAAAAAAACACTGACAGCTCGCGAGTTTAGTGTACAGGTTTAAGTGAAGAGGTCATCATTTTCTGCATCCTCGTGAAATGCTCCGAACTCTTCAGCAGCATTCACGCGTCCACCTAAGGGCTTACCATCACGGATGAACTGTAAGGCTTGAAGTCCTGCAGCAATGCCACGGTTGCCATTGGTGTTAAAGGCATAGAAGCTAATGCAAGCACGGACATAGCAGCCAGAGTAGATGATGGAAGCATCGGTGATGTTGCCCTCACGGTCAACTACACCAGGCTGGAAGGTTGAGTTGGCGTTGATGAAATACGCTCCTGCATAGTCCTCATCATCGCGCTCGGTGTCTCCATCTCGCAGAGGAAGCTTGAGAGATCCGCGGGGTGGAATTTTGCCACCAAACTTACCTACGCCTTCTTGGATAGCTTGCTCAATGGCATCCTCGATGAGCTTGATGGTTGCTTTGTCGCTCTTAGGGATGATGAGTGAGGATGAGTACTTGGGCTTAGATCCGTTGATGGACTTGGGTTCGGTGATGTTGACGTAGCTTGCACGAGCGACGCCGGTGGTAACTTTTACTGCCATGATAGTTTCCTTTCTAACGGTTTACTTGTAAACTCACTGGCAATATCTGTGACAAGCTCTTCACGCTTGTCATTTACATCTACAAGGCAGGGTTTGCCTTGGGGTTTTGTGACATAGTCACCTAAAAGCTCAGAGAAGCGACGCTTTCCAAGTAGACGCTCCATATCGGTGATGCCTAGAAGCACCTCTTTGGTAAAGCCTTCGATGTTGGCTGCAGCCAAAGTCTCTTTGATAGCATGCTCGTCGGTAAAGCATCTACGAGACCTTCCTGCTACGAGCTTCATGTGCGGCCACTTGTGACCTTTGTTGACAGCTTCTGCAAGTGCGTAGGTTTCAACATCTGAGATCCAACTTTTAAACTCAGTTGCTTTAAGGAGTACCTCTGATACCTCAGCATCGGTGAGGTCGGTAGCTGCCTTGAAGCTGTCTTTTGCGAGTGCGAGATTTGCCTCAGCACGTGCGCGGCATGTAGCGCGTTTGGCGCAGAACTGACACCAGGTCCCTGCCTTAAACTCACCCTGGCCGTGCGCGGCCAGCTCAGCTTGAGGCCGCACGACCTTATCTGCCCAGGCGTAGAGCTCACGGGCACTTACCACCTCGGTATCGAAGTTTTCGCGCCTTGGCTGGAAGATGGACATGGATACTTGCTCGATGTCATAGAGCACACCATAGGTAGCAAGTGCTCCTAGGGCATAGAGCCTCATTTGGGGATTGTCATGAGCGGAAACCAGCACGCCTTGGCCATACTTGAGGTCGATGATGTGAAGCGTGGGCTCAGCGATAATGACGGCTTCGCCTGTGCCAAAGCCGTCCACCACCCACTCAGAAAAGTCGAGGCGCTCTTCAACGAGCGTGCAGACATCTGCGCAGTGCTCTTGTGCTTCACGGCGCTTCTCAAGCACAAAGCTCACGCAGTAGCAAAGAAGGGTACCATAAATATCAATGCACAGTTTCCACTGTTTTTTGAAGCTCAAATGTCTAAGAATTTAATGGAAATCCTGAAATCATCAGGGTATCCAAATCTGCAAACTGCAGATTTTTCCTTGGCAGGTTTTGATGCATATATCAATAACAGACAAAAATCGACTCAAGGAAAAGGTTATCGCTCTTATATCAACTCTTGCGTAACCCTTGCCTTATATAAAATACTATTCGAAAGTGCCGTTCATAATCCTGGATTTGTAATTATCGACACCCCATTAAACGGGCTTGATGACCCCCAAGAGATAAGCGATGATGCAACTAGTGAATTGCATAATTTCAGAGACATTCTTCAGCATGCTTTCTATCAAACTTTGATACGTCTTGCAGAGTATGGTCAGATCATTGTGATGGACAATAATAAAAACCTTCCTGAACTACCTTCTCTGGAAGGAAAGTGCGACCTTATCGAGTTTACGAAGTCAACTAAGAGAGGCCGCTACGGATTACTTGAAGGTAAAACTCAAGATGATTTTCAAGATCAAGAATACGTTGAGAATGAAATACAGGATGAAGAAACAACGGATCAAGAGGGCTCAGAAACTGAAAAGGTGGAAGTTGATGATTAGTAAATTGAGCTATTTGCCTCTTTGGCATGTTCTCGTCGATAAAGGTATGTCTAAAAAGGATTTACAAGAAAAATCAGGTGTAAGTGCTGCAACAATATCGAAGTTAAGACGAGGTGATAATGTTACTACCGATGTGCTTTTAAGAATATGCTCAGCTCTTGAGTGCGACATTGCGGATATTTGTACAGTAATGCCAACAGAGATATTGAAAGAGACGATAAATGACTAAGCAAAAACTTGGTCAATTGATGCAACAAAGATATGGCATTTATACCAACAGAAGTTGGAAAATATGACTATGAGTGGGTTGATCCTCGTTACTGTGAGACCCATACGCTTATATTTGACGAGTATGTCGAGGGCATACAGTCAGTTAAAGCTGATAAGTATGAATATTCGGAAAGAGCTGACTTAGAGCCTCAAACGGATAACCTTCTTATTCAAGGCGAGACTGGTGATGTACTTGAGGCACTTACTCGTGCACCTGAACTTACAAAAAAATATGGCGGTAGGGTGAAGCTAGTGTATATAGATCTGCCCTGCAATGCTGACAACCGAATGTACACCTTATCGTCATCTATGGCGCAAAGTGACTCAATCTGACGCATTGAGGCGCCATCTGAGGGAAATCTGGAGTTCCGTTAACGCCACACGTGCTACACACCCGCTCAACACTCGTAAGCCACACGTAACACACTCGTGCAACACTCGGAAGACACTTGTACAACACACGTAACACACGTGGAAACGGATAGGGCTTTAAGGGGGTAAATAGCAAAAAAGGTTGATACCACGTTTGGTATCAACCTGAGAGTACAACTGGTGGCGGGGAAGGGAATCGAACCCCTGACACGGGGATTTTCAGTCCCCTGCTCTACCAACTGAGCTACCCAGCCATTGGTGCTTCGAAAAGCTTATTTACTATAACAGACTCAAGCGCTTCGTCAAGCGGGCAATTTATACAATCCAGAAATTTTTTCCGCCAGTGAGGTCAAATTCAACGGTCATACCCTTTATTGCAAAAAACGCTACAATTTGCTCCTTTGTTTTCTCGAGCTCTTGACCGTCGATTTTCTCGCGCTCATCGGGTTTCTCGCCAGAGGGAAGTTCTATCCAGAGAGTTTGCTTACCACATGTGTCACGCAGGTGGATTTTGCTTAAAAGTCCCTGTTGTTCGAGCCTTTCATTGAGATGAATGAGGTCAAAGAAGTTGACAACTTTTGGCATGCTAACTCGTTTCTCTAAACGCTTACTCTTAAGCATACACGTTTGCAAATTGGTACAATAGATTATCTAACTTGAACTAGGTCAGCGGTCGTTGCTGCCTCCACTGAATAAACTATTCGAGGGGAAATTATGGCCTTTACGAGAAAAGAATTCTTGTCCCTTTCTGCTTTGGGAGCTGCAGGCACCTTGGCCGCATGTACTCCACAGGCAAGGACATCTGAGGATACGAATCAGCCTGCATCTAACGTGGACCTTGAAGAGTTCAAGTCACTCAAGCTGGACATGACACAGTGGAGCTATGACGAGGATAACGACTGCTACTATCAGCTGGGCATTCAGTACTGCACTAAGCCTGCAAGCAAGTCGGTAAACACTCTCTCGGTCTTTGTACCTGGAAAGTATTTCTCGGGAAAGAAGAATGGCTCTACCTACGAGTGCGAAGTAAGCGAGAAAGCCGTTGTAGGCAGCTTCACCGCAAGTACCGCGCCAATTGTCATGCCTATTAACACAGCAACGCTGTTCCCTCAGAGCGCTCCTACAAGCTACGCATACGAAGGCCTCGCACCGTACCTTGAGGCTGGTTTTGTGTACGTATACGCAGGTTTCCGTGGTAGAAGTGCCGGCTACGATTCAACCACAGGCTCGGACGAGCTTTACGCAGGCGGCTCTCCTTGGCCAGCAGTAGACTTTAAGGCTGCTATCAGGTATTTGCGCTACAACCATGAGCAGCTCCCATGCAATACATCAAAGATTTTTGTGTTTGGTTTTGCAGCCGGCGGCGGCCTCAGCGCGGTGCTGGGAACCTCGGGAGACTCTCCGCTCTATACGCCATATCTTAAGGCTGTCGGCGCTGCTACACATAGCGAGAAGGGCGAGCAGCTTTCAGACTCTATTTACGGTAGCGCTTCATGGTGTCCTGCAACTTCATACGACCTTGCAGACGCAGCGTATGAGTGGTCAGCTGGTCAGTATGCAGATGCAACAGACTCTCGTGCTGAAGGTGTTTGGACCCAACCTCTCTCACAAGATCTTGCTGGTGCATATGCCTCATTTGTCAACAACATGGATCTTCTCGACAGCAATGACAGCAAGGTCAGTCTTGATGAGACTAACTCCGGTGTCTATACCGCTGGATCATATGCAGACCTTCTTATCAACGAGCTCAAGACCTCTGCGAATAACTTTGTTAGGGACAACGCATTCCCATATACCTCTACGCCTCAGCGACTGGAAGAGCCTACGTTCCCAGGTGACCCAAATCTCGCAACGGTTCGTGGTACAGATAATGCAGCTCCTGCTACTCAGCAGGTTCAATCTACTATCTACGATACTGCTGAGCACTATTTTGGCTCTCTGAACTCAGAATCTATTTGGGTTGTATATAACCTTCGTCGTCAGAGCGTTGAGCTTGAGAACTTGAGGGGTTTCTCGCGCGCTCTGAGAGGTGCTTCACTTCCAGTTGGAGCTTTTGATGCTCCTGATAGAAGCACCCGCGCTAATCAGCTTTTTGGCGTTGGCGAGCAAAGTACGCTGCATTTTGATGAGCAGACTGCTGACCTCATTAAAAAGAACCTTGATACTTACATGAAGCTTGCCGATTGGAAGTCTAGCTACGCTAATGATTGGACCTCTGATCTGAATAAGGCTGATACGCTGGAGAATGACATTCCAACTCGTGTTGATATGTTCAATCCACTGTACTTTACCAGCGCATCTTACAAAGGCTATCAGACAGCATCGGTTGCTCCTTATTGGCGTATTAATGAGGGCGCTCAGAATACTGATACTTCAATTTGCACCTCGTTCAATTTGGGGCTGTCTCTAAAGCATTTCTCGGGCGTGAGCAGTGTTGATTACACGCTTGTTTGGGATAAGGGCCACGTTCTTGCCGAGAGAACAGGCAATGCAACTGCCAACTTGGTGTCTTGGATTGTTTCGTGCGCGTCTGCTTAAAGAGGAGGGCATAGCGTGTTTCAAACAAAGAACCGCCGACTGTATGGTGTTGTTGTTATTGTTGTGCTTGCGGTAGGAGCAATATTCTTCTCTCTTATGAGAGGTGCTGATAAGTCTCAGTCACAAGCAAGCTCGCAATCACAACAGACGCAACAGACGCAACAGACGCAGTCTCAGAGCTCACAAAATAAGGGCTACATTGATTCTGTAGCAGCGGATGACCCGTATGCAAAGGGCATTCACCATGTTCGTATTGTGGTGAAGGATTACGGCACTATCGAGGCAACTCTTAACGCAAACGTTGCGCCTATTACGGTTTCTAATTTTGCTCATCTTGCCGAGTCAGGCTTCTATAATGGCCTTACGTTCCATCGCATTATTGACGGCTTCATGATTCAAGGTGGAGATCCTAAGGGCAATGGCTCGGGTGGATCCGAGAATAAAATCAAGGGCGAGTTTACCAAAAACGGTGTCGAGAATAACATCTCGCATACACGTGGAACTATTTCCATGGCACGCGCCCAAGATCCAAACTCTGCAAGCTCACAGTTCTTTATCATGCAGGCAGACAACTCAACTCTGAATGGAAATTACGCTGCATTTGGCACGGTAACAAGTGGAATGGACGTTGTCGATGCAATTTGTAAAGGCGTAACTCCAACCGATTCAAATGGGACCATCCCTGCCTCAGAGCAACCAGTCATTGAGTCCATCACAATGATTGATTAGATTCCTTATATAAAATATTGTTATGTTATTGAATGACCTGCGACCAGTTATAAAGTTGCAGGTCATTGGCTTAAAACACGCTTCTCATGGTATACTATTGTTATCCGAGAGGAGTGGTGTTATGCGGGCTGTTGGCGAGTTTTGCGTTCACCCAGGTCAGGGCGTATGTCTTGTTGAAAATGTAGTTTCGGAGCCTACTCCGGCCTACGTTTTGTCTCCTATTGGGCAAAAACATCCTGTTCAGATTGTATTTCCTCTTAATCAAGAATTCAGACTACGCGATCTTATGACGCACGACGAGGCCATGAATCTTGTTGATACCTATCCTCAAATTGAGCTTATTACGTTCCATATTCATAATGCGTCGCTTGAGGAATCTCATTTTAGACACGCTATTAGAGAAGGTTCTTGTAAAGACTCCTTTAGTATTGCTAAAACGTTTAGAGCTCGTATTGATAAGGCGCGTTCGCTCAACAAGAAACCACCTGTTTCTCATGAGAGAATTTTTAAGATGGCCAGTAATCGCGGTCTTTACGAGCTTATTACGGCACTTAATTGCACCGTTGATGAGATTCAAAAGGTGTTTAGCTCACGCTATGGCGTAGAAATTGGAAAAGCATAGCTTATAATTAACCCATCCGTTCAAGAGATGGGAAATTATGGCTTCAGAAACATCTGCAAATCGTGCTGTTGTTACTGTTTTGGGCAGCGATGCTCCAGGAATTGTTGCAGCAATTTCTACCACTTTGGCCGAGTCCAACGCTAATATTCTGGATATCGCTCAAACTATTCTGTCTGGTATTTTTACCATGACCATGCTGGTTGAACTTCAGGATACCGAGTCTTTTTTGAGCCTCAAAGAGCGTCTTGATACCGTCTCAGAAAAGCTTGGTGTACAGGTTAACATGCAGCGTGAAGAGGTCTTCACGTTTATGTATCGTCCATAAAGAGGTAGTGTTTTGTCAGAGCTTTCAACTGAAAAACTCATTGCTCAAAAACAGTCTTGGCTCAATCAAGATGTATCAAATCTGAAAGTAGATATTGTCTTTTCCGATATGGATGAGACGTTTTTGCATACTGATAAATCTCTTAATGCCAAAAATATGGCAATGTTGGATCGCCTGGCTGAGCTAGGTATTCCTTTTGTACCTTGTTCCGGACGCGCGTTTAACGTGCTGCCAAAAGAAGTTGTGAACCATCCTGCTTCTAAGTATGTGGTTTCTTGTGACGGTGCCGTTATCAGAGATCTTTCAACTCAGACCGTGCTTCACGAGTCCACAGTGACAAAAGAGCAGGCACTTGAGTTGTATCAAAAGCTTAAAGACTTTCCTGTGACTTTTGATATTTTTGCAGACGGTGGTGTCTATCTGGAGCGCTCAAGACACAATCTGATTACTCAGCTTGGTATCCCCGCAGATCACGCAGCATTTATGCAGCGTTCTCGCACCCCCTTTGATCAAAGTGTTGAGGAGTTTATTGATAGTGTAACTACCATTGAGCGACTTGGTTCCTATTGGTCTGTTGCGGAAGGCGAGAAATACCAGGCGCTTGTAGCAGATGCCGTTGCCTCGGTAAAAGGGCTTAGTGGCACGGCTTCCATGAGTATGGGAATGGAAATCTTGGCCGACGGCACTTCAAAGGGTGCTGCACTTAAGTGGCTCTGCAATCATCTTGGCCTCTCTACAGAGAACGCCGCAGCTTTTGGTGACTCGCTCAATGATGTCGCCATGCTTTCTGCGGCGGGAATGGGCACGGCAGTTGCTAACGCTCGTCGTGAAGATTTTGAGGCAGCAACCTATATCACACTCACTAACGATCAGGCGGGTTTCTCGCGATTCTTAACGTGGGCACTGGAGGAGTAAGCACTTGGCGCTGAAGGAGTAGCGCCTCAGAGTTTTGCTTGAGACATATTGTTTAAAGGAAAAGCCGGCAGATACAATCTGTCGGCTTTTGTTATGAGAAGTAAAACTACTACGCGCTAGGCCTAGTGATTGGTGTCTTGTTGCTCCTCAAAGACATCTTCATCAACCTCTTCTTCGTCAAGTTTAAGAGGACGGAAGCTTGCGGTATCGCCGCCAACGTAGTCTGCAACAGTAGCTGCGTTTTCAACGCGCTCCTTGTGCAGCGCTTCTGCAAAGATATCTTCGTCTTCCTCAATCTCTGCAATACGCTCTTTCATAGGAGCCTCAACAAGTGGCATAGAACCCGTCTGAGCTGCGTCATCAAGCGTGATACGAGTAAGCTTCTGCCCGCGCTTAACCTTGGAGAACAGAGGAACGTATTCAAAGACAATGTTGGAGTTCTCAAGACCATACCAGCGAGCAGGAGATCCGCAGATGCGACGAATAAAGTACTTGAGCTCAAGGCAACGAGCGTCAAAACCGTTAATGTCGGTCTCTGGAGCTAGTACCTTACGCAGCAGGCAGAATCTAAAGTCACCAATCTCGGAGTGCTCCTTGTAGATGGAATACTTGTGATTCTGTGGAGCAAGCTGATTGTTCTTAATCAGGTCACCAACAATCTGATACAGATAGGTGTTAATACGCTGGTTTACCCTAAAGCCAAGACGCAGGGTGATCTTGAACAGGAAGTCTGTACCAAAGTCATTGACGATAAACTCACGGGTATTTGGATCGTCTGTCAGCGAGATGTTAATGAAGTAGTAAGCCTTAGCACGCTTTGGACGCTTATCCAAGATGGAATAGAGGATGTCTCGATCCAGCTTGTCAAAGGATGAATCATTAGTAAGAAAAACCAGGTTATCGGCGAGGGTTGTATAATCTGCATCGTGACTCAAGCTACGGAGCTGGTCAATGTATTTATCTACGGGGAGATAAACGCTCTGCGTCCTCTCAACAGCGGTACCGCGCCGCCAGACAAACATGACAACAAAGATTGCGGTAGCCATAAGAACGGTAAAGTAGCCGCCGTGGAAGAACTTGGTAAGGCTTGAGAAGAAGAACATAGCCTCGATAGCACCAAAGAAAAGAATGAATGGAATGGCCGCCCATAGGCGCTTTCTGATAACAGCCAGGTAGGTGTAGAGCAAGATTGAGGTCATGAGCATGGTAACGGTAATTGCAAGACCGTACGCTGCTTCCATGTGCTCAGAGCTCTGGAAGAGAAGTACAACGCCAATGCAACCAACCCACATGATGTTGTTTACAAGTGGAATGTAAATCTGGCCCTTAGTTGTGGAGGGGTAGTTGATCTTGATATGAGGCATAAGGTCAAGCTTAATAGCCTCAGAGACAATGGAGTAAGAGCCGGTAATCAGTGCCTGAGAGGCAATAATTGCAGCAAGCGCAGAGAGAATAACGGCAAATGGTCTAAGCTGACCAGGAAGCATTTCAAAGAAAGGATTGAGGTCTTTGATAGTATTTAGCACGGTGTTATTGTGGTTGGTAATGAGCCATGCGCCTTGTCCAAGATAGTTCAGAATCAAGCAGACCTTAACAAAAGGCCAGCTTACGTAAATGTTGCTCTTGCCAACGTGGCCCATGTCAGAATAAAGTGCTTCTGCACCAGTGGTACAAAGGAAGACACTACCTAAAACCATGAGACCAGCTGCATTGAGCTTGCCATCAAAGAGAAACAGAATGCCGCGGACTGGGTTAAGAGCTCGAACAACGCTAATGTCAGCAAACATGTTCATAACACCCATGGCACCCAAGAACAAGAACCAAAGCGTCATGACAGGGCCAAAGGCCTTACCAATGGTAGAAGTACCTGCCTTCTGTAAGGCAAAGAGGGTGCAGAGGATGATGATGGTAATCATGACAACAATGTGCTGATTATCACCAATGATAGCATGAGCTGCAGGAATAGTACGCAAACCCTCAATAGCGGTGGTTACTGTAACAGCTGGGGTCAAAATACCGTCAGCAAGAAGAGCTGCGCCACCAATCATGGCAGGAATAATCAGCCATTTGGCGCACTTTTTAACCAAACTGTAGAGCGCAAAGATTCCGCCCTCATTGTGGTTGTCTGCCTTCATTGCAACCATGACGTATTTAACGGTTGTAATGAGTGTCAGCGTCCAGATAATGAGGGACAGAGCACCCAAAACAACATCGGTGCTCATGGTAAGAAGACCACCGTTACCAGCAATAATTGCCTTCATGGTGTACATTGGAGAAGTGCCAATGTCACCGTAGACGATGCCAAGGGTAACAAGTACCATGCCGGCACTTAGAGGAATGCCAGTTGATTTCTTGGCTTTATTCTTAGAGAAAAGCGCATGAAATGCAGCTTTACTTGTATTCATCTATTAATCCTCTCAACAGATGATTAGTACAGTTCGTCATCATATGTTAGTCCATATACCTAGTTATAACTAGACGAATGTACAAACGTACTTATTTTGTCTGCAAGCGGAAAAATTTACTCATTTTCCCGCGGTTTTCTCGAGATTTTATATGCATGATGGATCTTCTGATTTCTTGAGAAGTCCTCCGGAATAGTTTCACTTGTTATGTCTTCAATGATGACGCCAGCTCGCTGGATTTTCTCGACATCTGGCTTAAAGGTACGCAGGTTACATGAGAAAATGGCAACGCCGCCGCGAGTCAGAAGGCGAGAAATGCCAATGATGAGCTCAGCGTGGTCTCTCTGGACATCAAACGAGCTCTGCCTCATGCGCGATGAGTTGGAGAAGGTAGGGACATCGCAGAAGATGACATTCCAGCGGTTTTTGGTGTGTCGTGTCTCGGTAATCCAAGACAGGACGTCTGCCTGGACAAACTCGTGCTCCTCTCCGTCAAAACCGTTGCGCTTCATGTTGCGTTTGGCCCACTCAAGCGAAGGCTTGGAGAGGTCAACGGTTGTGGAGTGAAGCGCGCCACCATCTGCTGCGTAGCAGGTAGCGGTACCTGTGTAGGCAAAGAGATTGAGGAAGCTCTTAGCAGGTCCGGCACTCTTCATGAGCTCGCGAATCTCTGCGCGCGTATCGCGGTGATCCAAGAAGATTCCACAGTCCAGCCTTGAGGCAAAGTTGACCTCAAAGAGTAGGCCGCCCTCATCGATGAGCAGCATTTCTTTTCTTGAGTTGTCGGTTACACTGCCCTCATCAGAGTACTGAGAGCCGCCCTTTGCACGCGTTCTTGTTCGTAGATTTACGTTTGAGCTGGGTACGCCTAGAATGCGAGGAGCCAAAGCTAGGACGTCTAGGAGGCGGCGCTTTGCAAGGTCTGGATCAATCTCTTTAGATGCAGCGTACTCAGAGATTTGCAGCCAGTTAGTTGGCTTTGTGGCGCCTTTGTAGATGTCAATGCTGACGGCATAATCGGGCAGGTCAGCGTCGTATACACGGTAGCACGAGACGTCGTTTTTACGAGCCCACTTAGCTCGCTGCTTGGCTACCTTAGTAAGGCGTGCAGCAAACTGATCAGACGCAGGTACCAGCACGCTTACGGGCTGGTTGTTAACCATGACAGTGGGACCTGCAGGAACCGAGATAAGCTCGGAGTTGCTTGCAGGTGCAGTGGCATCAGCTTCGCCGCCACCTGCTTTCTCTGCGATCGCGGCAGGGTAGCAGCGCATGGTGGCAATGGAGTTGCCCACGTAGACAGAAAGTGTCTGCGATGGAGTTGCTCTGAGTACCGTATCAGTATTTGTATCGCTGGTAAGAAGCGTGCTTGCCTGTCCCGCAAAAAGTCCAAGCGTGGAGTAAGCAGAGCCCTGAAGTGTAGGCTCTTCTTTGGTCCACGAGAGATCGGCAACAATGCCTGTGAAGTGCTCTGCATGTTTTAGCAGCTCAGAAGCCGCCAAGAACTGCACGTCAGCCTTGAGACCGCCTGCACGAAGCGTATAAAGCACAGCCTCCTTGGACTTTGGGCGAGGGTCCGCAGCATAGAGTGTGACCTGGCGCTCTTGGCCCTTCTCGGCACGTTCATCGGCCTCGGCCAGCAAATCTTGCCAGGCATCGTCGTTGTGGCCAGCCCAGCCCGTCATGCCCCAGCGAGCGCGCAGAATGCCCGGCGCCACGTCCAGCGCCATGCCCGCAGCCTCCTGCGCAAGCGCGCCTGCTCCCGGGAACAGCAGCGCCGGCAGCGGCGCGTCTGGCGAGAAGCCCGATGCACTCGCGGCAGTTTGCGCCTGCAGGTACAGAAGGGCAGCAGCGTAGTCCAGCCTGAGCGGCGCAAACTCACGTGCCGGCCCTCGACCGCCAGTCAGACTGCGCTTAAAGAGAGCCTCACCAGCAAGGTCAATGCCAACCGTGGCACGGTTGCGTGATACGCGCACGACAATAGTTACGTCAGGCGCAAGCGTGTTGACCATAGGACGGCTTCCGCGCTTTGCTGCAAGTCGGTCTACAATAGCGTCTTTTGTTCTGACAGCAATGAAGTTGGTGTTTCTGAGCTGGTCATTTGTGCCGTGAGCGCTGACTGCAATGGTGGCATGCGGACCAATATGGTCTTCCCAAGCAATGTGAGAGAGGCCTTCGTAGAGAGCGTCTGAAGTTGCAGCGCCAACGCGATCAAGCACCAAAATGACGCGAGACGTGAGACGAGACCATAAACAGACGCGGTAAGCATCGGCAAGTGAGCCGTAAAACGCAACCTGTCCGCCAAGAGGACGCACCTTTTTGATGCGCAGGTCGTCTAACTCCTGTGCAAGAAGCTTCTCAAAGCCTTTTGGACACGTTGCAAAGAACTCAAGTTCTTGAGACATCGGGACACCTTTCGCCCGTAGGAATTGAATACATACTGACGTAACATTTTCCCATGTTTTTCTCGCCAAATGGCTGGGGAGAAGAAAATACATCAAGAACTCGTGGGTCGATCTCCGACAAGAACCCGTGGGTGCTCGGCCACGTGTGTTTCCCGGAGGCGCCTCTCGGCCTTGCGTGGCTGTGAGCAGCGCGTCTGCAGCCCGCACCACCCTCCACTCACCGAAGAGCGGAAGTTCATACATAATGTCCCAAATCATCTGTTATTTTTCGCTTAAAATACGCGTAGTATCTTTTATAAGGAAATACAAAGAGCTGTTCGAGGTTTGGGAGTCATTATGGATGCAAAAGTTATGGAAGCATTTGAGTCCTGGCGTGCAAACGTCACCGAAGAAGACCTGGTAGAAGAGCTCGGTGAGCTTGCTAAACCAGAAGCAGAAGATAAGCTCTACGACGCATTTTATCGTTCGCTTGCTTTTGGTACTGCTGGCCTTCGCGGCACCATTGGCGTTGGCACTAATCGCATGAACGTCTATGTTGTTGCTCAGGCAACCCAGGGACTTGCGGATTACCTCAACGCTCACTACCAAAATCCTACCGTGGCTCTTGCAAGGGATTCTCGCCTTAAGGGTGAGGACTTCCAGAAGGTCGCAGCCGGTGTTTTGGCAGCTAATGGCATTCGCGTGTACGTCTACCCACGTATTGAGCCTGTTCCAACGCTCTCGTTTGCTGTTCGCTACCTCAAGACTTCCGCAGGTATCGTGCTTACCGCAAGCCATAACCCTGCACCTTACAACGGTTACAAGGTATACAACGATAACGGCGGCCAGATTACCGATGAGGCTGCAGCAGAGATTTCTGCAAATATCGCGCGCGTCAATCCTTTTGACGTCAAGCCTATGGACTTTGAAGAGGGTCTGGAGAAGGGCCTGATCATTTGGACTCCAGAAGAGGTTCTGGACAACTTCATCGAGGCTATCAAGCGCGTTTCTATTCCAGGATTTAAGGCTGCTGACGGCTACAAGGTTGTGTACACGCCGCTCAACGGTACAGGTATGGAGTGCGTCACGCGCATTCTCAAGGAGATTGGCGTCAATGACGTTGACGTTGTTCCAGAGCAGGCAGAGCCAGACGGAAACTTCCCCACATGCTCCTATCCAAATCCAGAGTTCCGTGAGGCACTTGAGCTGGGCCTCAAGCTTGCCGACAAGGTTAAGCCAAATCTCCTGGTTGCAACTGACCCAGATGCAGACCGTATGGGTACTGCAATCCCTCATAACGGCGATTACGTGCTGCTTTCCGGCAACGAGATGGGCGTCCTGCTTATGGATTGGCTTCTTACCATGGCTGAAGAGCGTGGCGAGAAACCCCAGGATAAGGTAGCTGTTTCCACCATCGTATCCTCTGCTATGCCCGACGTCTTGGCACGTGCTCGCGGCTTTGAGATGCGCCGTGTGCTCACGGGCTTCAAGTACATTGGCGACCAAATTGACCAGCTCAAGGATGCCGGCGAAGAGGATCGCTTCCTCATGGGCTTTGAGGAGTCCTACGGCTATCTTGTTGGTACCCACGCTCGCGATAAGGACGCTATTGTTGCCACCATGCTCTGCGTTGAAATGGCTTCTTGGTACGCCGCTCGCAACATGGACCTCTACGAGGCAATGGATGCCCTGTACCAGCGCTATGGCTACTACCTCAATGGCGTTGTCAACGCTGCTTACCCAGGTGCCGAGGGCGCTGCAAAGATGGCTCAGATTATGAGCAGTCTTCGTAAGAATCCACTGGAAATGGTGGGCAATTACAAGGTTGTTGGTGTAACTGACTACGCTGAGTGCGCAGAAATGCCTCGCGTTTCGGGCCTTCAGAAAGAGGCTCCTCAGACGCTGCCAGCTTCTAACGTTATTGAGTACAGGCTTGAGGGAGATAACAAGGTCATCTTCCGCCCATCGGGTACTGAGCCTAAGGTCAAAGCCTATCTCTTTGCCAACGGTAAAACTCGCGAAGAGGCCGAGGCTCGCATCGCTGAGCTCAGCGAGGCTGCACAGAAGGTGCTTTCATAATCCGCTTCTTCTAAAAAACGTCTTTCTTCGCACAATCTTTTGGCGAGAAACCCGTCCAGCCCAGCATTCACCTTTTGTGGATGCTGGGTTTTTATGTGCTTTCCACAAAGACGCATACCGTACGAAAAAGTCCCGCACTTTAAAGTGCGGGACTCAAGTTTGTAGACGCCAAACAAATACCTTATCGTTTAGTAACTTTGCTACTCAGCGGGCTTTACCGTCACGGTGTACAGGGCATTTGCAGCACTGGCAATAGTTTCTGCCGCCCATGGACGTGCGCTTACCTCAGGGGACAGAGGGTCGTGGACATTTACGGTGCCGTCATCGTTCTTGCTGGTTACCAAAATCCAGTGATCGCCATCAGAGCTCAGCTTATTGCCCTTAACCTCAACAAGCAGGAAGGTTTCAGCATCTAGAAGCGTGGTGATATTGTCGGCAGAAATGTTATAGCTATCAGCGGTAAGACCAAGGTTAGCTAAGTTCTTCTCGAGAAATGATCTGTTCATTCCAGAGTCGGTGTCCGTTGCCTTGGCTGTTTCAACAGCGCCCGCAATATCTGCTGGAGTCCAGTTATTCTTTCCGGTAAGTCCCATGTATGCCATAGAGAGGGCAGTGGGACCTGATCCCTTGGTGGCAATTACAGAGCCGGTATATGAGACTCCGCCCCACCTGGAGTCCCAGGTATAAAGCTGAGGAGCTGTGCCTTTGGTGATTGAATCATCGTAGGTTTTGGCTTTGCCGTCAGAATCGGGATAGTTTGCAACAAAATCAATAGCCTCAGGGTGGGCAAGTGCCAGTTCAATGAGGCTTTTATCGCTGTATTTATCAGCGTGTTCTGCAATCCAGGCAAGGTTTTTGTTCTGATCTAGCTTGGCTGCCAGGGCTTTAGTCAGCTCCTCTGAAGTTCCCACAGCAACGCGAGAATCAACGGAGTTGACCTCTACCTCTGGAGTAGATTCTTTAGCGCAACCGCGCACGCAGCTCGACACAATAAAGACCAGTAAAAGTGCTGCAATAACTGCTAGACCAATGACAATATAGGTTCTCATACGAGAATCAATGCGATGTAGTAGAGACTGTCTCTTAAAGAGAACTGCCTGCGAACCAAGGGTATTTCTCTTGCGACGTCTTGCCTGCCTATCAGAAATACTGCCATCACGAGGAGGACGGCGACGCATTGCAGGATCTCCGTAGGAGCCTTGTCTTCTATCAGGTGAATCATTCAGGGGCATGGCGGCCTCCAAGCCGTAAAAATAGTTTCACTCATGATGAATCATACGGCGAGAAGTGTATAAATACTTTTAGAAAACGGTGAATGCAATATTCCGACCGACGAGCGGGTTATTTGCACCGTTTAGCGGTTTGGCATGCGCATAAGGGTTGATTAAGTATATTCTTTTACTCACTATCATTTGTTTTCAAAAGTGAGTGAGCCGCATAAAGAAAGAAGGCGTCGTGAAGCATAGAAATGCTCGACAGGACGTGATTCGTGAGCTTGTTCGCAGCGAGTCCATCCGTACGCAGCGCGATCTTGTTGACATGCTTAAAGATCGTGGCTTTGCCTGTACTCAAGCAACCGTTTCTCGTGATACTGCAGAAATGGATTTGCAAAAGCTTCCTGAGGGCGCCTATGTGCTTTCTGAAGATATGCATTTGCAGAAAATGCTCTCTGAGTTTGTGGTTGGGGCTACGGCAGCAGAGAATCTTATTGTGATTCGATGCCATCCGGGCACTGCATCAGCCGTTGCGTTTGCCCTTGACGATGTTGAGCTTGACCACGTTGTTGGCACCGTTGCCGGCGACGATACCGTTTTGATGATTGTGGATAAGACTGAGCACGCTGCAGACGTGGTGCGCATCATTACGCAGCTTGGCAATGTAGAGAGCGTTCTATAAAACACAAATCTTTTGGCGAGAAACCCGTCAAAAGCACACCTCATTCAAAAAGAAAAAGGAGCCTGCTTAGTGCAGACTCCTTTTTGTTGTAGATAAATCAGAGGTTTATGGAGTTCCTGTTCCAGTTCCAGTTCCAGTTCCAGTTCCAGTGCCCGTTCCTGTTCCGGTGCCCGTACCAGTACCAGTACCAGGAGTGGCTGGAGTGGTAGGAGTGGTAGGAGTAGTAGGAGTAGTGGTTGAATCGTCCTCTTCCTCCTCCTCGGTAGTCTCCTCCTCTTCCTCTTCCTCGTCATCTTTCTCATTTTGCTTAGCATTAGCGGAGCCACCAACAAATTTCCAGTAACTATTAGGCTTGTAAGCAATAGTTTCAGTGGTCTTTGGGAACTCAGCGCGAGCAACGCCAGAGAGAGCTGCGTTCATGTAGTACGCCCATACGTACTGTGCAGTAACAAAGGTAGAGGACTCTCCGCCGCCGATAATAACAGGGTCACGACTATCTGGATATCCACACCAAGCTACGGTTGCAAGCTGTGGGGTATAGGCGCAGAACCAAAGGTCCTCGGAGTTATCGGAAGTACCCGTCTTACCTGCAACTGGTTGGTTGAAGGTCTTCAGGTTGTAGGCATAGCGACCAGTACCAGAGGTAAGAACGCCGCTCAGAACATCGGTAGCAGCTGCAGCAACAGCAGGACTAATTGCCTGAACTGGGTTGTCCTTGTGCTCGTAGATAACGTTGCCATTACGGTCTTCAATGCGCGTAATTGCAACAGCATCACGACGAACACCGCCTGCAGCAAGGGTTGCAAATGCGGTGCACTGTTCAATAGGGGTTACGCCCTGAGAACCAAGAGTGGTAGACAGGTATGGCTGTAGCTGGGTGCGAATGCCCATAGCGTAGCAAGTCTGAAGGATTTTATCGATACCAATAGCTTCAGCAACCTGCGCATAAACAGTGTTGGAAGAATAAACCGTACCTTGACGCAGCGTAATTGCTCCGTAGCTGTAGTTACCAGCGTTTCTGACCAACCATGTTGGCGTAATTTGCATAGGAGAGTTGCCGTTAAGAACAATCTCTGGGTTCATGCCTTCAGAAAGGGCCGCTACCAGCGTATACATCTTAAAGCTGGAGCCCATCTGGCGGTTACTACTGGTTGCGATGTTGTACTGGCTCTTAGAGTAATCCTGTCCACCAACCATTGCCTTAATGTAGCCAGTTTGAGGATCAATAGAAACCAAAGCAGCACCCAGACGAGGATTGCCAAGCTCAGCAATACGCCTTGTAGCTGCCTCATCAGCGTCTTTCTGGAGGTCAGGATCAAGCGTGGTGTAAACGCGCAATCCACCCTGAAGAATGGTATCGCTATCAAAATCTTCCTGAAGCAGACTACGAATATAGTCAGTCCAGTAAGGGAACTGGCCAATGTTATCGGTCAAAGTACCAGGATTAAGTACTAAGTCCTCAGCAACAGCCTCATCGTATTGCTCTTGCGTAATATCACCTGCGCGAAGCATACGCTCAAGAACAGTGTTGCGTCTTTCTCTTGCAGCTTCTGGATTGACGGTTGGGTCATAGGCAGAAGGTGCGTTTGGAAGACCAGCAAGTGTTGCAGCCTCAGCAAGAGTTAGATCACTTGCATGCTTGTTGAAATAGATAATACTTGCTGCTTCAATACCGTAAGCACCATTACCGTAGTAAATGGTGTTGAGGTACATATTAAGAATCTGGTCTTTAGTAAACTTCTTCTCCATTTGAATAGAGATGTAAGCCTCGCGGACCTTACGCTTCAAAGAACGCTCAAACTGCTCGTTGGAAAGAACGGTGTTACGAACAAGCTGCTGTGTAATAGTGGAAGCACCTTCGCCGCCACCAAACAGAGAGCCAACAGATGCACGGACAATACCCCAGGGGTCAATACCACTGTGGGAATAAAAACGCTTGTCCTCAGTATCAATGGTGCCCTGAATAACATAAGGAGAAATCTGATCCAAGGTAACGGAACGGCGCTGCTGCAGATAGAAGTCAGCAATGTCGTTACCCTTGGAGTCATAAACGCGGGTAGGCTCTGCTACCAGGTAGGCATCAGCAGAGTTGTAATCAGGTAGGTCCTCGAGCCATGAAGAAACAGCTGCACCCAAAGAAAGAGCAAGTGCAAGCGCGAGAAGAGCCATAAAGCCAAAGAATCCAGCAACGCCAAAACCTACGGCATGTGTATTTGCGTGTGTACGTGCACGACGGGTTCTAATACCCATTGAGCCTCCTTGTCATAGCTCTCACTATTATAGTCTGATATTTATGTTTCAGTGAATAAAGAGTTACAACTCTGTTGTATTCTGATAGATAACATATTTGATTGATACTATTTGTAGCAGTAACTATATGGTTTAACAGGCTTGCGTTGAGAGGATACAGAGTGCTTTCAGTAGAAGAACAGCTCCGTGTTATTACTTCAGGAACTATGCAAATTGTTCCTTTGGACGGTCTAAAAGAGAAACTCAAGAAGGGCACTCCTCTTAACATCAAGCTTGGCGTAGATCCAACAAGTCCTGATTTGCACCTGGGTCACGCAGTTCCTCTGCGCAAGATGCGTCAGTTCCAGGACCTTGGCCATAATGTCACGTTGATTATTGGTAGTGGCACTGCGCTGATTGGTGACCCTTCTGGTCGAGATTCTACCCGTCCTCCGCTCACTGCAGAGCAGGTAGATGCTAACGCAGAGACTTATGTTAACCAGGCAATGAAGATTCTTGATCCAGAAAGAACTACCGTTGTTCATAACGGTGACTGGATTAAGCCTATGAACCTTGAGACCATGCTTGGCCTTATGAGCAAGTTCACCATTGCTCGTATTCTTGAGCGAGAAGACTTCTCTAATCGTTATCACAACCAACAGCCAATTGCCCTCCATGAGTTTATTTATCCAGTTCTTCAGGCATATGATTCTGTTGTTATCAAGGCAGACGTAGAGATGGGCGGAAACGACCAGATCTTCAACTTGCTTGCTGGCCGTGATCTTATGCGTGATATGGACATGGAGCCGCAGATTGCGCTTACCATGCCTCTTCTTGTAGGTACTGATGGCACTAAGAAGATGAGTAAGTCTTATGGAAACTACATTGGACTGACCGATGAGCCAAATGATATGTTTGGCAAGGTCATGTCTATCACCGATGAGATTATTCCAATGTATTACCGTCTTTGCTCTACGCTTTCTATTGATGAGCTTGATGCTATTGATAGGAGCTTTGAGGACGGCACCGCTGATCCTTACCAGCTCAAGCGTGCTCTTGGTAGAAATATCGTTGATCTTTATCACGGTGAGGGAGAAGGTCTTAAGGCTCAGGCAGCTTTTGATGCTCAGTTTAAGAACAATGAGGTCCCTGACGATGTCAAAGAGTTTGCAATTTCCCTTGAAGCGGATGAAGACGACCTCATTTACCTGCCAAAGATTTTGGTTGAAGTAGAGATTGCTTCAAGTAATGGTGAGGCTCGTCGTCTGATTGATGGCGGTGGTATCAAGATTAATCAGCAACCTCTTCCAGCAAAGACCTATAAGGTTGAACCATCAGTTCTTGAGAAGGCTCTTCTCCAGGCAGGTAAGAAGCGCTGGGCTAAGCTCGTCTAAAACAGAAGCACTAATTAAGGGCGCATACGCATGTGGAAACAATTTGTTCTTGTTCTTATAGTTACAACAGCAATTGTTTTTGTTCCAGGATATCTGGGCGCTCGTTTATCAGGTGGTAAACGAGCGCTTTCGCTTGCCGTGGCTGGCCCGTTAAGCGTCGTTTTTTATATTGTTGCGGGCATTGCAATGTATCCTCTTGGTCTCAAGGGGCTTATCCCGCTTTTTGCTCTTACGGCATGTTTTCTCGCCCTTATTGCAGCAACTCGATTTGGCTCAGAGAGACTTTTACACAAAAAGATCTATTCTTCTTTGTCGCTTTCTTTGCCTGGAGTCTGCATTGTTATTTGTCTTGGCGCACTCGCAGCAAGTTATGTGTTTTATCGAGGTCTTGGAAATCCAAATAACTTCTTGCAATATGACGATAACTACACTCATATCTCTTACATCAATAGAATTATTCAAACAGGTGTCTTCTCGACTTTAAAAGCATCTGTTTTTGACGGTTTGCCGCTCTCTACACCACAGCCTTTCTCGGGCTCTTGGTATTATCCTTTGGCATTTCACAGCTTTGCCTCAGTAGTTACATTACTTACCCACTGCTCAATTGGAATGGCAGAAAATGCCGTTAATGTGGTGTGGACCGGCTTAGTGTACCCATTAGGACTTTTTGCGCTTGTTTCAAAGATTTTTGGAAAGAAAATCCAGGCGGCAGTACTTGCACCCTTTGCAGCATTTGCCAATATGGCATTTCCTGTCCGCATGCTCACAGTCCATGGCCCGTTTCCAAATATGCTTTCCTTCTGCTGTGTTCCTATAGCGGTGTATTTGTTTGTGCAACTCCTTGATTCGATTGCGCAATCGTCTTCTCATAAACATGGCGAGAAACCCCAGAAGGTTTCAGATATCTTCATGCTCATTTCGGTACTTTTGGGAATTGTTTTTTGCCATCCAAATGGTGTATTTTTCTGGGCAATTATGGTGTTCCCTTACGTGTTAGTCTCATTTATCCCACGCATGGTGACCAATAAATACGCAGATAAAAAGAATAAAGTTGCTATCTTAGTTGCTTTTGAGACTCTTTGTATTGTCCTTTGTATTGGTATGTGGACCATTGTTTTGAATAGCAGCTTTATGAAATCTGTTGTGCATTTTCTTTGGGGTTGGGATATAAACCCACTTGACTCAATTATGCATATTGCCACTCAGTCGTTCATCATGAATGTCCCAGAAGCAGTTTGTACGGTGCTTTTCTGGGTTGGCTTTATCCACGCTCTTCTCGTTAAAAAATCTCGTTGGTATGCTTGCAGCCTGCTCTTTGTTTCTATTTTCTTTGTTGTGGGACTTATGGGTAACGTAGATGTAAAGCGTTTTCTTATTGGCTTTTGGTACACAGACCCAGAGCGTATTGCTGCCATCATGTGTATCACCTCTACGCCATTAGTTTTACAAGGTGGTATTGATATTGTTTCTGCTGTTTTAGTTGTGCTTCAAAAAGTAAAACATGCAGTAAGACCTGCTCAGTTCACTACAAGCGATAAGCCACGTTTGTCGCGTAGTCGAATTTCTCTTCTTAAGAGTGCGTTTGCAGTTTTACTTTCTATTCCTGTCGTATATGCACTGTGGACCCCAGTTGATCCTTTGCAGTTTCAGACACATGAGCCAAGTCGTTTTCAGATGAGTCTACATTGGATGAGCGAGTCATATATTCCACAAGACTGGAAGACTTATTCCGCTTCTGAACAGGCGTTTGTTCAAAGAGTAAAAGAAATTGTTGGGGACTCAGTTGTACTCAATAATCCATTTGATGGATCATCTCTTGCTTATGCGATAGATGGTTTAAACGTGTACTACAAGTTTAAATACAATGATAATGAGTCACCTGAAAGCAGGCTGATTAGAGAAAAGCTAAATCGCGTGTTTTATGAAAAATCGGTTCAAGATGCCGTTCGTTCTGTTGGCGCGCAGTATTTTATTCGTTTGAATATGTATCCAGATGATCAGTACCCAACTATGCCTAAAGAAGAAGGAGTATGGTCTGGTCTCAATATTGATAATGGTGCTCCAGGATTTGAGTTGGTACTTGAAGAAGGACCGTATAAACTTTATAGAATCACAGCGATTGATGGGGAGTAATTTTGAAAGGCATTATTCTTGCAGGAGGTAGCGGTACCAGGCTTTATCCGCTGACAACCGTTACGTCTAAACAGCTCCTGCCTGTCTACGACAAGCCAATGATTTACTATCCTCTGTCTACGCTTATGCTGGCGGGGATTAGAGACATTCTTGTTATCTCTACTCCTCGTGACCTTCCAAATTTTGAAAAGCTTTTGGGTGACGGATCTGATTTTGGCATCTCTATCAGCTATGCCGAACAACCTTCTCCAGATGGATTGGCTCAGGCGTTTGTTATTGGTAAAGAGTTTATTGGTGATGACGCTGCAGCTCTGATTCTTGGAGACAACATCTTCTTTGGAAACGGTCTTTCAGGACTTGTCAGAAAAGCTGCCCAACAGGCACAAACTTCTGGTCGAGCTACCGTTTTTGGTTACCACGTGGATGATCCAGAGCGTTTTGGTGTTGTTGAGTTTGATAAGAATTACAACGCCATTTCAATTGAAGAGAAGCCAACCCATCCAAAGTCTAACTATGCCGTAACTGGTCTCTATTTCTATGATCAGCGTGTTACTGAGCTGGTAAAGCAAGTTCAGCCAAGTGCTCGCGGTGAGTACGAGATTACTGATCTTAACCGTCTGTATCTTGAGGATGGCACGCTTGACGTTGTCACACTTGGCCGCGGTTTTGCATGGCTTGATACAGGAACTATGGAGTCTCTCTTTGAGGCATCAACCTTTGTCCGTACCGTTGAAACAGCTCAGGGTCTGCCGGTAAGCGTTCCAGAAGAGATTGCTTTTGAGAATGGCTGGATTGATAGCTCAAAACTCATTGAATGTGCAGAACGCTACGGTAAATCTACATACGGCGAGCACCTCAAGAGCGTTGCAGAAGGACGTATCCTTCCTTCTGGAAAGGGAGAGTAGTATGCACGTTCTTATTACTGGTGCGCATGGCCAGTTGGGCAACGAGCTCAAATGTCTTTTTGAGACTGGTATCTCTGAAATTGGTCCTATTCCAGAGCTGTTTGTTGACCCAGACGTTGACTATACCGACGCAGACGAGCTTGATATTACCAGTTCAGAAGCGGTAAATACATGGTTTGAACAGCATGATCGTTATGACCTTGTTATTAACTGTGCGGCCGCAACAAATGTAGATGGCTGCGAGAGCAATTTTGAGATGGCCTTTACGGTAAATGCCCTTGGTCCTATGAATCTTGCACGAGCTTGTAGTGCTACGCAGACAAAGCTTGTTCAAGTATCTACAGACTATGTCTTTAGTGGAAAAGAAAGCTCACCTCGTACAGAACAAGATGCCCCTTATCCTGTTTCTGCGTACGGGCGCTCCAAATTGGCGGGAGAGGGACTTGCGCTTGCGGCAAATCCTCAAACGTTTGTGGTGAGAACTGCATGGCTTTATGGCTATGTTGGCAAGAACTTTGTAGCAACTATGCGTACTTTTGGTGCTAAGTATCCAGAAATCAGTGTTGTTGATGATCAAGTAGGTAATCCTACCAGCGCAAATGATCTTGCTCATACAATCTTGTGCATTGCAGCTACTGAGAACTATGGTATCTATCATGCAACTAATGAAGGAACATGTTCATGGGCTGATTTTGCTGAAGCTATTATGGCTGGCAGCAATCTTGACTGTAAGGTTTCCAGAGTAACTTCTGCTCAGTGGAAAGAGATGCACCCAGAAAGCGCTTCTCGCCCTGCGTATTCATCTTTGGTAAACGGACATCTTGAGAGTACCATTGGAAATTGTATGAGGCCTTGGCAGGAGGCTCTTGCGACATATCTTTCGAAGGTAGAAAGAGGTTAGTGTGAAGACCTATTTAGTAACTGGTGGAGCTGGATTTATTGGATCTAACTTTATCCACTATATGCTTAGAAGGAATCAGGACATTCATATCTTGAACGTGGATGCTCTGACGTATGCAGGCAACCTTGAGAACCTCTCAGAATATGATCAAGATTCTCGCTATACCTTTGCCCATGTAGATATTAGGGATAAAGAGGCTCTGACGCAGCTGTTTGAGACCTATCATCCTGATTACGCTGTTAACTTTGCAGCGGAGAGCCACGTAGACCGTTCTATTGAAGATCCGGGTACCTTCGCTGATACTAACGTTATGGGTACTGTCGCTCTTCTGAGCGTTGCAGAGTCTTTCTGGAATGATGGCCAGGGCTCCTACGGAGACCACAGATACCTGCAGGTTTCTACTGATGAAGTCTACGGTTCACTTCCGCTTGATGATCCAGAGGCATTCTTCCGTGAGACCACACCATTGAGTCCTCATAGCCCTTACTCTGCATCTAAGGCTTCTGCAGATATGTTTGTAAAGGCCTGGCATGATACGTACGGATTCCCAGCAGTAATTACTCGTTGCTCCAACAACTACGGCCCCTATCAGTTCCCTGAGAAGCTCATTCCTCTGATGATTGAGAATTGCTTGGAACACAAGTCTCTTCCTGTTTATGGCGATGGACTTAATGTTCGCGATTGGCTGTACGTTGATGATCACTGTAAGGCAATTGCTATGGTTCTTGAAGGCGGACGCCTTGGTGAGGTTTATAACGTTGGCGGTCATAACGAGCGCAATAACCTCTACATTGTTAAGCGCATCATCAGTGAAGTTGCAAGAATCACTGGTGACACTCAGATTACTGAGGATCTAATCTCTTACGTTACTGACCGCAAGGGTCATGATCGCCGCTACGGTATTGCACCTGATAAGATTAAAGAAGAGCTTGGCTGGTATCCAGAAACTCCATTTGAAGAGGGCATTGTTACCACTATCAACTGGTATTTAGAGAACCGCGAGTGGGTTAAGAATGTAGTTTCCGGTGATTATCAGGATTACTACAAGAAGATGTATGGAGGTCGATAATGCGCACATACGATACAGAAACGCTTAAGCATCTCCAGCAAGTTGAGCTGATGATTTTAAAGGACTTCGTAGACACGTGTGAAGCCAACAACATCCGCTATTTTGGTTTTGGCGGCACCGCGATTGGCGCTCTTCGTCATAAGGGATTTATTCCTTGGGACGATGATATCGACGTTTGTCTTCCTGCAGAAGACTTCAACAAACTCTTAGATATCTATGATAAAGAGTGGTCAGAAAAGTATTCAATCATGAATACTGAGAGGGACATCAACTATCCATTCCCAACCACGCGCATTATGCTCAAAGGAACACAGTTCTGCGAAGAAGCACTTGCGCCACTTCCTCTTGACCTTGGTATTTTCCTAGATGTCTACTGCTTTGATAATGTTTCGGATGACGAGAAGGAATATCAGAAGCAGGCATTTGACGCGTGGTTCTGGTCACATATGCGCATCCTCGTTGACGTTCCTCGCCCTGTTATTTTGGCCGACGGCATCAAAGGAAAGCTCTTAAAGGCAGCAGTTACTATGGGTAGGGGAGTTTGCAAACTGCTGCATCTTTCTACTCAGAAAATGTATGAGCGTGAGCAGGAAGCCCGCAACCGCTTTGCTCACGTTAAGACAAAAAGAATTGCCTACCTGCACGATACGGATAGGTTTGTAAATACCTATCCAGTTGATGAGGTTTTCCCTGTTGATAAGCTTGATTTTGATGGAATTCAAGTAGCGTTCCCTAATCAAAATGATAAATTCCTTAGGATGCTTTACGGCGATTACATGCAAATGCCACCAGTTGAGAAGCGTAAAAACCACTATCCAGCGCGTTTGGATTTTGGTCCTTACTAGGGTCTTCTCGCCTGTAAAGCAATACATAAAAGGTAAAACGGCATCTCAGGTGCCGTTTTTTGTTAGATTGGCAGTCTTTGACAATCCTCTGAAGGTAATATGTTCAAAATATGTTTATACTTGTATAAATTTGAACATAGGAGTATTATGACTGAAGTTAATTGGTATGGAAGTTTATTTCGCAGTTAATTGGTCTTCATTTGGAGGAACCGTGGCACTAACAAATAACGTGTTTTCTGTATTAAAAACTATTGCTCTTTCTGACGAGAAGCTCAATCAGAGACAGCTTGCAGAAGAAACTGAGCTTTCTTTGGGATCAGTTAATTCAGCAGTAAAAACGCTTGAGGACCAGGGTCTTATTGAAGAGGGACTTATCACACCAAAGGGTCTTGAAGCTCTGAAACCTTATGAGGTTAAGAATGCCATTATTATGGCAGCTGGTCTGTCTTCTCGCTTTGCACCTATTTCATATGAGAAGCCAAAGGGCGTCCTGAAGGTTCGTGGAGAAGTTCTGATTGAGCGTCAGATTCATCAGTTGCTTGAAGCCGGTATTACTGACATCACTGTTGTTGTGGGTTATAAGAAGGAGTACTTCTTCTATCTGGAGGAGAAGTATGGCGTCAAGATTGTTGTTAACCCAGATTATGCAACAAGAAATAACAACTCTACGCTTTGGTATGTGAAAGATCAGCTTGATAATACGTATATTTGCTCTTCTGATGATTACTTTACTCAGAATCCTTTTGAGCACTATGTCTATGAGGCCTATTACTCAGCAACGTATGTTGCAGGAGAGACTGATGAGTGGTGCCTTAAAGAGGGACGTGGTGGACGTATTACCGGCGTAGAAATTGGCGGTTCAAATTCTTGGATTATGCTGGGTCACGTCTATTTTGACAGGCAATTCTCAAAGAAGTTTGTAGACATTCTTGAGGCTGTCTACGACAAGCCAGAAACCGTTGATATGCTCTGGGAAGAGATTTACGTCCGTCATATCAAAGAGCTTTCCATGACCATTAGAAAGTATCCTGACGGTGTTATTTACGAGTTTGATTCCCTTGATGAGCTTCGTCAGTTTGACCCAGCATTTATTGAGAACATCGACTCAGAGATTTTTGACAACATTGTCTCGGTTCTTCATTGCCAGAAGAAGGATATCCACGGTTTCTATCCTCTAAAACAGGGACTTACCAATTTATCTGCTCACTTTATTGTGGGATATGGTGATGATGCTCAGGAGTATGTCTACAGGCATCCAGGTGTTGGTACCGAGAAACTCGTTGATCGTGCAGCTGAAGAGGCTGGTCTTCGACTTGCTCGTGAGCTGGGCCTAGACAACACCTTTATTTACGAGGACCAAAAAGAAGGTTGGAAGATTTCCAAGTTTGTGAAAAACGCTCAGAATCTTGATCCTCATAACCCTGAGCAGCTCAAGCGCGCAATGGAGATGGGTTATAAACTGCATCATAGCGGCGCGTCACTTGATCGTTCTTTTGACTTTGTCAACGAGGGTCTTAATTACGAGAAACTCCTGCTTGAAGAGGGTCCTATTGAGATTCCTGGCTACTACGAGCTTCGCGAGAAGGTCCTGCGCTTGAAGAAGTTTGCAGACGCAGATCAGTATCCAATTGTTATTTCACACAATGATTTCTTCTATCTGAATTTCTTGATTGATGAGGCCGGTACCTACAGCCTTATTGACTGGGAATATGCGGGAATGTCAGATGAGGCTAATGACTTTGGTACCTTCACAGTTTGCTGTGAGCTTACTGACGATGAGGCTAATGCTGCTATTGATTACTACTTTGGAAAAGAGGCAACTTTTGAGCAACGCAGACACTTCTGGAGCTATGTAGTCTTTGCCGGTTGGTGCTGGTATCTCTGGTCTCTGGTTAAGGAAGCAGAGGGCGAGAACGTAGGCGAGTGGTTCTTCATTTACTATCGCTATGCTGCAAACAATATTGATCGTGTTCTTTCTTGGTACGAAGACGCTCAGAACTAAGAGCAAAAGGAGAAACTATGTATTACGGTCTTTTAAGCGGTATTCTTTGGGCGGTTGATACCGTTATTCTTGGCGTTGCTCTTGGTATGAGTCCTTATGTTGATTCAGCTCAGGCGTCATTTGCCAGCGCATTCATGCACGATTTCTTTGCCGCTGCAGTTCTTTTAGTCATGATGGCTCAGAAAGGCAGACTTAAAGACACCCTTGAGGCAGCAAAAACAAAGAGTGGCCGTGTAGTTATGCTTGGCGCACTTCTGGGTGGACCAATTGGTATGAGTGGCTACCTAGCTGCTATTAACACCATTGGACCTGGTTACACCGCTGCTATTTCAGCTTTCTATCCTGCAGTTGGTTCACTTTTGGCATGGCTTTTGCTCAAAGAAAAGATGAACTTAAAGCAGATTATTGCCCTTATCGTTGCTCTTGTTGGCGTCATGGTTATTGGTCTCTCAACAGCAGCAGGCGAGGGTAACGGAAATGTTCTTGTGGGTATCTTGGGCGTTGCTGCTTGTGTCTTTGGCTGGGGATCTGAGGCGGTTATTTTGGCTTGGGGTATGCAAGACGATGCTGTTGATAATGAGACTGCTCTTCAGATTAGGGAAACCACCTCTGCGTTTGCTTATGGTCTTCTCATCTTGCCATTGGCTGGTTCCGTTGATTTTGCTGCACAGGTTGCACTAACTCCTGCTAATGGCGTTGTCTTTATTGCTGCTCTTGCAGGTACCGCCTCATATCTCTTCTACTACAAGGCAATTGACGCCATCGGTGCTTCTCGCGGTATGGCACTGAACATTTCTTACTCTGCATGGTCGGTCATTTTTGCAGCTCTTGCAGGTATTATCCTGCCAACAATTATGCCTGAAGCAATTCCATCTCCACTGGTTGTAATTTGCTGTATTGTCATTATTGTAGGAACGGTTCTTTCTGCAACTCCAGATTGGAGTGAGCTGCTCAAGAGAGATTAGTTTGTTTCTGCAATTCTAGATGTCTTAAAAAACGAGTCATTCTGTGGTAAGAATGACTCGTTTTTGTTTATCTAAAGCTTTTAGCTCTGTGTTTGTGAGCTATTTATCGGAGACTAATCTCCAGTTATTTCCTGTCAAACTCCAGGTAGTAAAGTCGGTTGCATCGCCATTGATGACAAACTCTCTGAGTTCTGCATCGCGGTTATTCTCGGTAATAGTTTCAATGTAGTAACGAGGACGATTCTCTCCCTCATAAGACTCATCAAGAGGAGTGGTGTAGTTAGAGAGCATCTGAGAATCTGCGCCCATATCTTTGAGCGTTTGAGCCAAGATATCGTAGTGCCAGACAGGAGCATCTGAAATCTGCATTGGTTGTTCGGCTTCTTCTGCGCTTTGACCAGCAGGTTTATAGAAGATTGCTGGAGCAGATGTCTCTGTAATATCGTTTGGTGTCAGATACCAGCGACCATGGTCAGCAGTCACAATAATAGAGGTGTTTTCGTAGAGGCCAAGACGCTTAAGCTCTGCAATATAAGCATCTACGATTTTCCAAGCACCTCTCGTCTGTTCAATTTCATTCTCTTCGCTTGGATCTTTGGGGCGCTCAAGGTTTCTATTTAGGATGAAAGGACCATGGGATCCCATAAGATGGATAAAGCGGAAGCTTCCTGTATCGTTTTCATCATGAATAGACAGACCATAGTGCTGGAGTTCCTGATAATACTTAAGGTCATCTTCGTTATAGCGCTGAGAAGACATATCAACCTCGTCGTACGTAAATTTTCTCATCATACGCATGTTGAGGTCCTCGGTGTAATACCAGAAGCGGGGCTTAAACACCCAAGGCATATCTCTACAGAACGCCGTCTTGTAGAGAATGCGCAGCGCACCAAGAACATTAAGCTGGTTTTCTGAACCGCGGCCACGAAGCTCGTGATAGTTGATAGTGCGGTTGTGCATGTAGTCGGTATAAATTGAGTTGAAGTTATCGGTATACAAGCCAACGGAGTAACCAAGTTTATTGATGTCATCTAGATAATGGCTGTTGTCCGCCCAACCATTAACAAAGTCTCCAAATGATTGACCGGGTTGTAGGCGATTTTCAAAGACAAGAGAAGGAATTCCGTATCGTGTAGGAATCATTGATCCAACAGAGTTCCTGTACCAGGTAAAGCCTGTCATATGGGCGAATGTCTCGGGATACTCGTTATAGATTTGCTGTACAAAGGCTGTATCAGTGGTATCCAAAACAAAGACCACAACGTTCTTTTTGGAAGAGACGTTAAAGAGTCCATCTCTTGTGGCATAGATTTGCTGAGATTCTCTTGTGTTTACGTCGGTAAAAGCAGCTACAGCTGGTCCCCATAAACTTGCAACGCCCACTGCCTGGACAATGATAAGAGCTGTTGCGGTTACCAAAAGACCCGTTCTAAGCTGCCTTGCTTTAAGGAGCGAGAAGATCACTGCAGCTGCAATAATTGCCAGCCAAATGAGGCCAGAGACAATCATCTGATTGGTAAAGTTGGACCAAATGACCTCATGACCATCAGCAAGTGGCATGCCACCGTTCAAGAACACTGCCTGAACATATGACGCTACGCCGATGGCGCCTACGAGCGCAACTGCAACGTTAAATACGCGTTTGCGAAGTAATGAAAGCACTGCAGTAGAAATAAGCGTTAGTAAAAGACCAGCTAAAAATACAGGACCTGCTACGTCATTAAGACTAAACGATAAATCCTTTGCATTGCTGGCTACCAGCTCAAGTGGGGCTACAACCAAGATAGTAAAGACTGTGAAGAATGAAATAAGAAATGCAACGCCAATGCGGCCCTTAGGCTTGAGGGTGCCCTCTTTTTGTTCTTTAAGGCGAATGGCTTCTGCTGCGAGGATTTCTTTCATCTGAGCGTTTGCAGCTTCAGCACCTTTGATGTCAACTTTGTGTACTTTGCCTTCGACAATCTTGTTGGCGTTCTCGTCAATCTTAAGCAGACGGAAGAGCACCTTGCGAGAGCGTCTAAATGCCACACCAAGCACGGCAGAAAGAGCAACTACCACCGCAGCCAGCGCCTGGATAGTGTAGGTCATGACGGATGGGTCAACGTACGCCTGAGCTGTTGCTGGCAGAAGTGCCCA
>USKU01000002.1 GCA_900555335.1 uncultured Atopobium sp.
AACCGGCCTCTTTTTGGAGCGTCGCTTTAAAAAGAAGTGGTGGGACTATTCCATGTTTAAGTTCAACTTGCATGGTCGAATTTGTCCCCAGGCCAGCGCGGTATTTGGTGCGTTTTCTGTTACCTCAGTTTTTGTGCTAGTCCCAACGATGCTTAATATTTTGATGATTTTCTCCAAGCATACTGTCTCGGTTGTGGCGTTTATTGTGGTTACGCTCTATTTCTTGGATACGGTAGCCAGCCTTCTTTGGAATGGACCAACCACTCATCACAAAGTTGAAGCCGCAGCTCAAGATGCATCAATGAAGGTTGAAGAAGCCGCACAGAATGCGTCACAGAAAGTAAGCGCTGCAGCGCAAAACGCATCGCAGAAAGCAAACGCAGCAGCTCAAAAGGCAAATGCGGCGGCCCAGAATGCAACTCTTATTGCTACCCAAAAGGCTCAACAGGTTTCGCAAAAAGTCCAGGTAACTAAGCAGAAACTTGACGATACCACGCAAAAAGTCAGAGACCGCTTGCCGGGTTCGTTCCCATGGGACAACTAGACGGGTTTCTCGACATATTGTAATACCTCAGCAAACACTGATTTCGAGTTTGGATTTGTATGTACACCATTGAAAGTAGAGTTAGATATAGCGAGTGTGATGAGACCGGAAAGCTTTCCCTGGTAGGCGTTATGAACTACCTGCAGGATTGCTCGACGTTCCACTCAGAAGATATTGGCCGCGGCTTTAAACAGCTGACCAGCGAGGGATACGCATGGGTCCTAGCAACGTGGCAAATCCAAGTTGACCGTCTTCCCCAGTTTGGCGAGAAGATCTGCGTAGGTACCTGGTCGTATCAGATGAAGGGTCTTCAAGCA
Organism: uncultured Atopobium sp.; assembly: GCA_900555335.1. Taxonomy (GTDB): domain Bacteria; phylum Actinomycetota; class Coriobacteriia; order Coriobacteriales; family Atopobiaceae; genus Lancefieldella. The sequence continues at coordinate 862 of USKU01000002.1, forward strand.
TCTAGGTCGTTTGTTATTAATGATGCTAGCGGCGCGACTATCGTAAAAGCGGACTCTACCTGGTATTTGATGAACATTAAAGAAGGCAAGGCGGCTCGCGTTCCAGAGAGCGAGAGCGTCTACATTACCGGCGAGCCTCGCGTAGATTTGCCACCAACTCCTCGCAAAATTGCACTTGAGGGAAATGCTGTTGATGGTCCAGCCATTCTTGTTTCTCAGCAGCACCTGGATACAAACAAGCACGTCAACAATGCTCAGTACGTGCTCATGGCTGTCGACACGCTTGTGGCCCTTGGCTATTCTCACAAGCTGCGCCGCATTGTGGTTCAGTACAGAAGTCAGGCACGCTTGGGCGACACCATTACTCCCCAGGTATACACCGATGAGACGGGTTTCTCGGTAGTGCTCAAAGATGCCGAGAGTTCCACCGTTTTTGCAACAGTCAGGCTGGAGGGATAACATGGCCGAGGCCAAAACAGTCAATGTAGCTGCAGCTATCTTCTATAAAGACAACAAAATTCTTGCCGCTTGTAGAGCTGATGCGGATAATGCTGGCTTCTGGGAGTTTCCTGGCGGAAAAGTTGAGGCTGGAGAAACCTCAGAGCAGGCGCTGCGTCGAGAAATTCAGGAAGAGCTGCACTGTAGCGTGCAGGCAGCGTTTTTCTATGACACGGTAGCTTACTCCTACCCCACCTTTGACCTGCATATGGATTGTTATATCTGCACGCTGGGCGAGTCTGAGGAGCCTATCGCGGATCCAGAGATTCACTCGGAGCTTCGATGGCTTGCCCAAAACGAGCTGCTCGACGTGCAGTGGCTTCCTGCGGACATTGAGCTCATCAAGCAGCTTGGCACGTTCTGGAACGACATCTTTGCGTCGCAGCACCTGTAGGAGCTACGGGTGTAAGCGAGCTGCAGGCGCGAACAAGTCGTCGTGTTCAAAATACTTTGCAGAGAATGTGGAGTGACAAAAAGAGGGGTTTCTCGCCATGAAATCCTTGGGCGACGACGGGTATCATCAAAGTATAAGCGTTTGATTGAGGATTGATGGCAAAGAAAGACGACAACCAAGATACCAGGCACAACAGGCATGAATTTGGCGGCGAGGGCCCTGACTTTGACCCAAACGATCCGTCGCAGATGCCTGATGGCTCTCCTTTTCCTGCGGGCTTGCTATTTTTTATAGTTATTATGCTGCTCTCGGGACTGGGACGTTCTTGTGTTTCGAGCAATCAGACTTCCTCAAGCCCGCTTTTTGGGGACCCCTACAGCGCTTATACTGACAGCAACTGGTAATGTACTTGGAAAAGACTTGCTATACGTACAACTAGCAGGTGTTTATTCCATTTTGAACGGTATTTTGAAGGATTGAATATGAGCAAAGCAGATCGCATTTTTATTGATATGTGTTCCGACATTATTGAAAACGGCACCACCACCGAGGGCGAGAAGGTCCGTCCTACCTGGGAAGATGGTACCTCTGCATACACAATCAAGAAGTTTGGCGTCTGCAATCGCTATGATTTGCGTGAGGAGTTTCCTGCGCTGACGCTTCGCCGCACTGCGCTCAAGAGCGCCATGGACGAGGTTCTGTGGATTTACCAGAAGAAGTCCAACAACGTTAACGATCTTAACTCACACATCTGGGATTCATGGGCTGATGAGTCTGGCTCCATTGGCAAGGCTTACGGTTATCAGGTTGGACAGGTTTCTCACTACTCCGATGGCGACTATGACCAGATGGATCGCGTGCTCAAGGACCTCAAAGAGAATCCATTCAGCCGTCGTATTATGACCAACCTGTATACCTTTGCCGACCTCTCTGAGATGAACCTCTACCCTTGCGCATTCAACGCAATCTATAACGTTACTCAGGAGCCAGGCAAAGACAAGCCAACGCTTAACCTGTTGCTTGTTCAGCGTAGTCAGGACATTCTTGCTGCTAACAACTGGAATGTTTGCCAGTACGCAATCCTGTTGATGATGGTTGCGCAGGTCAGCGGCATGGAAGCTGGCGAGCTGGTTCACATGATTGCCGACGCTCACATTTACGATCGTCACGTGGATATTGTTAAAGAATTGATTTCTCGCCCAACCTTTGATGCACCAAAGGTGAGCCTGAACCCTAATGTCACCAACTTCTACGACTTCACTACTGACGACCTCATTGTCGAAGATTATCAGCACGGTCCTCAGGTTAAAAACATTCCGATCGCTGTTTAAACGCAGCTGCTGCGGACGCGGTTGACGCAGACGCGGCTAGCGCGGCAGACACGCCCAATCGGACATGACCGGTACAGCCGGTATGCCCGAGCGGACGCTCAAGCTAAGACCATCATTTCATTTAAGACGATACTTGCCAGGAGAACCACATGAACGCAATTGTTTCTGTAACACACGATTGGGGCATCGGATGCGACGGGGACCTTCTCATCCCCAACAAGGCCGACATGAAGTATTTTGTCGAGCATACGCGCGGTTGCACAGTTGTCATGGGCAGAAAGACGCTGGAGAGCTTCCCTGGCGGACCGCTTAAAGGTCGCCGCAACATCGTCATCTCTAGAAACGCCGATTACCAGGTCGAAGGCGTTGAGGTTGTGTCGTCGGCAGAGGAAGCACTTCGTTTAGTTGAGGATGAAGCTCCCGAGAAGGTCTGGCTTATTGGTGGAGCTTCGATTTACCGCACCCTTCTCGACAAGTGCTCTTACGCGTACGTGACAAAACACGACACCGTAGTTGACGCGGACACATACTTCCCCAACCTGGATGAAGACCCTGCGTGGGAAGTTTGTAACGAGGAAGACGGCGGCGTGACTCCGGAAGGCATCGCTTTCAAGTTTGTTACCTACAAGCACGTTTAACTGGTGTGCGCGATCTACAAGGCCGTTCAGTCTCTGCGCGTTCAATCGTATGAATTTCATGTTGATTGGTCGAAACGTTTCATAGACTCTTTGATTTAGTTTTTATCTAAGTCCTCTTTTACCTGCATGTATGAGGGGACTTTTCTTGTTTTGGAAGATTCGAGTTAAAGGGCTGGCAAACAACCGACAGATTGCTGAAAAATCGTGCTGGTATATTCGTTTCTCATTCTAAGGAGGAGCGGATGGATATTATTTTCTCGCATGAAACTGCACTACAAATCTGCGCACAACTTAAGACACGCAGAAATGATGATGTTCTTTTGCAACGGACAACGAGGGATTTGCGCGCAACATATTCTGCGTGTTCAGATGAGGTGTATGAAGAAAAACTCCGATTTCTTAAGAAAGAATATGGCATAGTCTTGTCTAAAACCACTCATGAAATACTCAGAGACAATTTAAGGACTAGATTTTCTGAAACGCGAGTATCACACCAGTTCAAATGTCTTTTGCCGGCAGGCTCCCTTATTGATCTGGGGCAGAATATTTATTGTGTTACGCCTTCCCTAGCTGTTTGCTTACTCTCTAGGAATAAAAGTCCTCTTCATCAGATTGTGCTTGCGAATTTACTGATGGCCAGTTATGGTCATCTCCCAAACGGTGAGCTCTGCGAATTTGATACGTCGTTGGTTGCTCCGAACGAAATTGCGTCTCTATTGAATGCGCTTGAACCTTATTCTCCTGGATTACATGTCACACAAAAGAATATGCGCTTTTTCTTTTCTGATGCAGCCTCTCCCATGGAAGTAAAGATGGCAATTAGATCTGCTCTCCCATATTGTGAAGGTGGTTTCAATCAAACGCCAATTGCGTTGAATAAATCGTATGTAATAAAAGACCAAATAAACCCAGGGATACCAGCAAAAGAACGAAAGCTTGATTTGATGTTCGGGAAGATGTCTAAATCAAATTTGTCTGGATTAAATTTAGTGGCTATCGAATATAACGGTGCGTATCATGATGACTTCTACCAGCAAAGAAAAGATAATCAAAGAACTAACGAACTGAACTCAGTGAGTATTAAAGAGTACTTTGTAAATGCGGATATCTACAGGAATCAGCTGGCAATGCAAAATATGTTCCTGAGCATTAAAAAAGACTTGGGAGACAGCAATCTGTACCGGATCAAGCAGACGCTGCGCCAGTATTCTCATGAGCAATTCATTTTGATGAATAAACTTGACTCAATATACAGATTTATGAATGAACTAATATATAAAGTTTAACTATCCCTAAATTGCCCTATGTGACAACACAGCAAAGTCAGATAATCTGCAAAATTCGATGTCAATAGCACATCAAATGAAGATATTCTGCACTAAACACGCATTTTTGGAGCAATGTATAGCCTTTTTTGACAGATTATGTGACATAGGTGTGTTTTGTGAATCTGTAATCGTAGGTCCAATTAAATTTGCCCCTCGGGCGATTAGGTAGAAGGTTTAGAAAGCCAACAAAAGAGCCGGTTACCTGGGTTTTAGGTAACCGGCTCTTGCTTTGTGCTTTACGCGCTTCGTGGTGGGCGCTCCGGGGTGGACGTGCTAGCGACGCGGCGCGCGGGTGCGAGGATTAGTCCTCGTAGAAGCCTGGCTCACGACCGTAGTAAGCATCCAGATAGAGCTCGCGAAGCTCGGAAACAAGTGGATAGCGTGGGTTTGCGCCAGTGCACTGGTCATCGAATGCCTGCTCAGACATCTCGTCAAGGGTATCGAGGAAGTACTTCTCATCTACGCCGTAGTCCTTGATGGTCTCCTTGACGCCGATGTATGCCTTGAGCTCCTCAATCTTCTTGACGAAGTTCTCAAAGACCTCACGGTCATCCTTGCCGGTAACACCGCAGAAACGACCTGCCTCAGCGTAACGTGCGAGGGTATGTGGGTGATCATACTGTGGGAAGGTACCCATCTTTGTTGGACGCTCAGCTGCGTTGTAGCGCATAACGCGAGTAAGGATAACTGCGTTTGCCCAACCGTGTGGAATGTGGTGGAAAGCGCCCAGCTTGTGAGCCATAGAGTGGTTGATGCCGAGGAATGCATTAGCAAATGCAAGACCACCCAGGCAGGAAGCATTTGCCATGTGATCGCGTGCCTCGACATCGTTTGGATTGTCATAAGCACGTGGCAGATACTCAAAGACCAGCTTCATGCCGCGAAGAGCCATGCCATCTGTGTAGTCAGATGCCATCATGGAGACAAATGCCTCGAGGCAGTGAGTAAGAACGTCGATACCAGAAGCAGAGGTCAGGCCCTTAGGCTGGCTCATCATGTTGTCGGTATCAACGATTGCCATGTTAGGCAGCAACTCGTAGTCTGCAAGTGGGTACTTAACGCCGTTGTCAGCATCAGTGATGATGGCAAATGGAGTTACCTCGGAACCAGTACCAGAAGAAGTTGGAATAGCAACGAAGAATGCCTTGTTGCCCATCTTAGGATAGTTGTAGACACGCTTGCGGATATCCAAGAAGTCCGCTGCCATGTCCTCAAACTTCTCCTCTGGGTTCTCGTACATGGACCACATGATCTTACCTGCGTCCATAGCAGAACCGCCGCCGATTGCGATGATGCAGTCTGGCTCGAAGGAGCGAATGCGAGCTACACCCTCAAGAGCGCACTGAAGGGTTGGATCTGGAGCAACATCCCAGAATGAAGAGTGAACGATGCCCAGGGAATCCAGGGTCTCCTCGATAGTCTTGGTGAAGCCACTCTTGTATAGGAACTGGTCTGTGACAATGAAGACGCGCTTCTTGTTGTAGACCTCTTTGAGCTCACGGAGAGCAAGAGGCATGCAGCCCCTCTTGAAGTAGACCTTCTCAGGTACACGAAGCCAAAGCATATTCTCTTGCCTCTCTGCAACAGACTTGTAGTTAAGCAGGTGCTGTGGGCCAACGTTGCCGGAAACGGAGTTGCCGCCCCAGCTGCCGCAGCCAAGGGTTAGGGATGGAGCCATCTTGAAGTTGTAGAGGTCTCCAATACCACCCTGAGAGGAAGGAGTATTGATCAGGATACGGCAGGTCTTCATTGCCTCCTGATGCTTAGCAATCTTCTCTTTCTCGTTGATGTTAACGTAAAGAGAGCTGGTATGGCCATAGCCACCATCAGCAACAAGACGCTCAGCCTTAGCAATAGCCTCGTCAAAGTTCTTTGCACGATACATACCAAGAACTGGAGAAAGCTTCTCGTGAGCCATCTCCTCTGAAGGCTCAACGGAGGTTACCTCACCAATAAGAACCTTGGTCTTCTCTGGAACCTCAACACCTGCGGTCTTTGCAATAAAGTAAGCAGACTTACCAACAATACCTGCATTAACAGCGCCGTTGACAATGACAGTCTTACGGACAGCGTCAAGCTCTTTACCCTGCAGGAAGTAGCAGCCGCGATCAGCGAACTCCTTCTTGACCTGGTCATAAACGCTATCAAGAACGGTAACAGACTGCTCGGAAGCGCAGATCATACCGTTATCGAAGGTCTTGGAGTGAATGATGGAGCTAACCGCAAGCTTAATGTCAGCGGTATCGTCGATGATAGCAGGAGTGTTACCAGGACCAACGCCCAAAGCAGGCTTACCGGAAGAGTAAGCTGCGTTAACCATACCTGGACCACCGGTTGCCAGGATGATATCAGCGTTGCTCATAACTGCTGCGGTCATATCAATGGTAGGAGCTGGTACCCAGTCGATAATACCCTTGGGGCAGCCGGCCTTCTCGGCAGCATCGCGAACAATACGAGCGGCAGCAATGGTGCACTCTTTAGCGCGTGGGTGTGGGGAAATGATAATGGCGTTTCTTGTCTTCAGAGCAAGAAGTGTCTTAAAGATTGCAGTAGAAGTAGGGTTAGTAGTTGGAATAACTGCAGCTACGATACCCATTGGCTCGGCTACAACTCGATAACCTGCAGCTGGATCATCCTCTACAACACCACAAGTCTTCATATCCTTGTATTTGTTGTAAATATACTCTGCTGCGTAATGGTTCTTGATAACCTTGTCTTCCATTACACCCATGCCAGTTTCTTCAACTGCCATGCGAGCAAGAGGGATACGATTTTTCTCGGCCGCAAGTGCAGCTTCATAGAAAATCTTATCGACCTGCTCCTGAGTGAATGTTGCAAACTCTGCCTGTGCCTCGCGCATCTCTTCGAGGCGCTTGAGCAAAGTATCAACATCCTCAATTTGAGTAGCCTTCTTTGCCATAAAATCCCCTTCTATTTAGGAACATTAGTTCAAATTATACCAAGGTATGCAAATCAAGTGCTTACCGTTAACCGACTCTCTCAAAATTTATAATCTGCGTTCTGGCGTCTTCATCAGTTGCTGTAAATCTATGCCACTCACCTGGCGATTCTCTCCACATGCAATCCACGTACGGGCCAAATCCACCCACCAGCTGCGATGTTGCGCGCGTAAAGCTCGGGTCCGTCTTGAGACCCGGATAGCGCACCGCCTCGACGCGCGGATGACACGCCAGGTACGCGGCAACCACCTGCGCCGCGTCGCTTGCCGCATGGCGAGAAACCCGTGCACTCGCCTGCTCTTCCGCTCCCGTAGCAGAAACCGTCACGTCATCTGTAGAGCACGCCTTGGCTTCAACCGCCTCTGCTACCCACGGTATGCAGCACTTCCGCATGCACACGACAACATATCCCGGCACCCGAGCGTCCTCGGCTACTGCGATCTCTGCTCCCAGACGACATGCCGGGCTGAACTCGGCTCCAATCGTACGCACATCCGCCACAAGCAGCTCCCCTGCCGCAGCTCTGCCTTTGATGTCGCACACCTCAACGGGCACGCCAGCAAGCGGCTCCACGACGGTTGCACCGCCTGAAACCAGTGTGGCGAGAAGTTCGTCTACATAGGAAACAGGGACAAGCCGCGCACGGCCTGCCCCTGTTATTTTTACGTATTCAGCTACAACGTCGGTTGCAGTTTGCGTGACAACGTCGGTTGCAGTTTGTGTGACAACGTCGGTTGCGGTTTGCACAACACCGTCGGTTGCGCCGACACTCTTCGTGCCACCTGCGCCATCCTGCGCGGTGCCAACCATAACCTGTACTTTGTCTGAAACCTGATTAACCAACGCGCTCAGCATTCTCTTTGACAACCTGAGCAATGAACTCGTCAAGCTCTGCAACATGAGTCTCGTTGGAGCGATCGCGTACAGAAATGTTTCCTGCCTCAACCTCCTGCTCACCAAGGATGAGCATGTAAGGAACACGGTCAAGAGAGCGAGCCTCGCGAATCTTATAGCCGATCTTCTCGTCACGGTCATCAACCTTAACGCGAATACCAGCGGCTGCAAGCTTCTCGGCAACCTCATGAGCATAAGGACGAGACTTCTCGGAGACAGGAAGAATCTTAACCTGGCATGGGCTCAGCCAGACAGGGAACTTGCCTTCGTAGTTCTCGGTCAGAATACCAATGAAGCGCTCGAAGGAACCAAAGCCAGCGCGGTGAATCATGATTGGCTGCTTCTTGGTGCCGTCTGAGTCAATGTACTCAAGCTGGAAGTTGTGAGGCAGCTGGAAGTCAAGCTGGATGGTACCACACTGCCAAGAGCGACCAAGGCAGTCGGTCAGATGGAAGTCAATCTTTGGACCGTAGAACGCACCATCGCCCTCGTTGACAACGTACTCAATGCCCATAGACTCAAGTGCATCGCGAAGGCCCTGCTCAGCGCGCTCCCAATCCTCATCAGAACCCATAGAATCCTCTGGGCGCGTAGAAAGCTCAACGCGGTATGGGAAGCCAAACTGTGCATAGTATGCGGTAATGAGGTGAGATGCATCCGTAACCTGCTCAGTAATCTGATCAGGGCGGATAAAGAGGTGTGCATCGTCCTGAGTAAACTCACGAACACGGAACAGACCGTGCAGAGCACCCTTCATCTCGTAACGGTGATCAAGACCAGCCTCCGCCAGTTTCATAGGAAGATCCCTATAAGAACGTGGCTTGGACTTGTAAATCAAGCATGCACCAGGGCAGTTCATAGGCTTAATGGCAAAGTCCTCTTCATCTACCGTGGTGGTGTACATATTCTCTTTGTAGTGATCCCAGTGACCAGAAGTCTCCCAAAGGGAACGCGAGAGGATCAGTGGAGTCTGAACCTCCTGGTAACCAAAGCGAGCCTGCATCTCATGCCAATAATCGGTCAGAGCGTTGCGCAGAGCCATGCCGTTTGGAAGCCAGAATGGAGAACCTGGGCCAAAGTCGGACATCATGAAGAGCTCCATCTCGCGGCCAATCTTCCTGTGGTCGCGCTTCTCGGCCTCTTCAATCATCTTGAGGTACTGAGCAAGCTCCTCTTTGGAACCAAAAGCAACACCATAAATTCTGGTGAGCATCTTGTTGTTCTTATCGGCCTTCCAATACGCACCAGAAATGCTGGTCAGCTTGAAAGCCTTAACACCCTTGGTGTAGAGCATGTGAGGACCAACGCACATGTCAACGTATTCACCCTGCTTGTAGAAGGTAATGTGTGCGTCAGGAGCAAGATCGCCAATGTGCTCAACCTTGTAAGACTCGCCGCGCTCCTTCATGTAGGCAATAGCCTCATCACGAGGAAGCTCAAACGTCTCAATCTTGAGGTTCTCTTTGACAATCTTCTTCATCTCATCTTCGATAGCTGGGAAATCGTCCTCGTTAACCTTAGTGTCTCCAAGATCAACGTCATAGTAAAAACCATTTTCGGTTGCTGGACCATAGGCAAACTGTGCGTGTGGGTACAGACGCTTCAAAGCCTGAGCAAGCAGGTGAGCTGCATCGTGGCGAATAACCTCAAGCTCTTCAGCTGCATCGTTAATCTCGCCAACATGGCCGTCGTTATATAAAACCTTCATGTAAAACCCCTCAGAGGTAGCTACTCATAGAAACAGGCACGGCGCCTACTCTGCTCACACAGGAGCTTAGGAGTAGACGCCTACATAGTCTCTGTTGTAAAACACCAGATTGCCATCATAAAGAACAAAACCAAACGTTATTGAATGCGAGTACGGCAGTAAGGGCAAACCTTCCAGTCTGCATTCAGTGGACGATGGCATGTTGGGCAAACGTTTCTAACCTGCGTATTGCAGATTGGGCACACGATAAAATCGCGGTCAATTGGAGCGGAGCACTTAGGGCAGATGCCGTAGTGAGACAGTTGGTGCTCACGAAGGGCAATATCAAGGTCCTGCTCCTCACGGTCAATGAGGTAGCTGCTTGGACGCAAAATAACGTATGCAAGCAAACCAACAACAGGAACAACAGAAATGACTGCCCACATCCACCAAGGCTCTGCGCCGCGACGCTGAGCGTCACGAATAACGTAGATGATGGAAAGGATATAAAGCATTACGACGCAAATGACCATGAGGTAAATAACCATACGTACCTCAGGTGTAATAATCTGATCAAGAATCTCCTGCATCTGACAGCCCCTTCTGCTGGCTTTTTGTTCTCTCCTAAATCGTACGACAAACTGCCTCAAAAATGGGCGAAATGTCGCAGATAAATTTATTTTACCAAAGCATCGCTAAATTGTGCAGCAACCTCGCCAGCAAGTGAAATTGTTCCACATGCCACAAAGCCCTTCTCACGCAAGGCGTCCACTGCTTCGGGAACGCTTCTGTACACAGCTACCACGTTAGCGCCGCAGACTTTGTACAGCTCAGCAAGCTCATCTGCATCCATGGCGCGATCGTTATCTGTCTGAGTAACCGCCACCTCAGGGAACTCTTTGGCGAGAAGTTCTGCGATGCCCTTAACATCTTTATCTGCAAAAACTGCAGTCAAAAGCATAGGACGATTGGTAACTTCTGGCTCAATTGAGCGGATAGCAGTTAAGAATGTCTCAATTGACTGGGGGTTGTGAGCCGCGTCGATAAGGACTAAAGGCTTTGGCTGAAGCAACTGGAATCTACCTGGTGTAGGGCACCTGGTTGTGGAGAAAAACGCTTTCTCTGTATCAAGTGGACGACCAAGAAAATCCTCGGCCAAGCAGGTTGCCAGAGCAATGTTTGCTGCCTGGTAGCTTGGCTTCAGTGCGGCAAGATCCTCGTAAGTTGCACGCGGTGTTACAACCGTAAGCTCCAGCGGAAATCCAATGCTCTTAGGCTTTTTGGTAATGAAGAAATGTGCGTGAGGCAGCTCTGGATGGTCAGATGTCTGACCAGCAGAAACCTCTCCCTCAACGTCTTGTAGCTTGTCAGCTACAAGAAGAGTTGGGACAACGCCTGCAGAAGCCGCCTGGGACAAGAATACGTCCTGGACGCTCTGAGGAGTTGTCGTTCCCACCCCAAGCACGCAGGTACGACCAGGCTTGATGATGGCGGCCTTCTCGCCAGCAATAGCCTCAAGGGTATCGCCCAAGATGCGTGTGTGGTCCAGGCCAACGCCCGTGATAGCAACGGAGGTGATGTTTTGCGCAGCGCTTGTTGCGTCCCATCTGCCACCCATGCCACACTCAAGCACACAGACGTCAATCTCTGCCTCGGCAAAGACAACCAAAGCTGCAACTGTGAGCAGGTCAAACTCGGTAATGTCATAGGGACGCTCGCCTAGAGCAACTCGCTGAGCGTTGACGCGCTCCCCTGCCACCTGTGCTGCAGAGACGCCGTGCGCAAAGGCTTCCTCAGAAACAGGCGCGCCGTTGATCTCCATGCGCTCGGTATAGCTGATGAGCTCGGGAGACGTATAGAGAGCAGTTTTGAGACCTTCTCCCTTGAGCAGGGCCGCCGTATATCTGGAGGTAGACGTTTTGCCGTTAGTGCCTGCAATCTGAACACTCTTGAAGCAAAGGTCAGGGTTGCCCAGCTCTTTGAGCATGTCTTCCACGCTCTCCAACAAGGGCTGGATACCAAACTTCTTTGTATCGTGAAGCACCTTTAAAGATTGCTCATAGCTCAGCTCAGGCACAGAAAAAGGAACGGAATAACTCATTGCACAGACCTCTTATAGACCAAGCAGACGCATAGCCTCTGCACGGGTTTTCTCGTTAGTTTTAAAAATGCCTCGAACTGCAGACGTGGTGGTCAAAGCGCCCGACGCCTTAATGCCGCGCATGCTCATGCATGTGTGCTCGGCCTCCATAACCACCAAAACGCCTAGAGGGTCAAGCTCTTCTACCATGGCGTCTGCAATCTGGCCTGTGAGGCGCTCCTGTACCTGCAGACGGCGAGAATACCCGCTGACGCAGCGAGCAATCTTGGAAAGGCCGGTAATGCGGCCATTTTGCGGGATATAGCAGACGTGTGCCTTGCCCACAAAAGGCAAAATGTGATGCTCACAGGTAGACGAGAAAGGAATGTCGCGGACAATAACCATCTCTTTATTGCCCTCTTCATGGAACTGTTTACGCAGGTGAGCTGCAGGATCTTCCTGCATACCACCAAAGAGCTCCACACAAGCGCGAGCAACACGGTCCGGCGTATCAAGCAGACCTTCTCGCTCTGGATCTTCGCCAATAGCAAGCAAAAACTCAGTGACTGCGGCTTTTACGCGCTCTTGGTCAAGCTTTTTATAGTTATTCTCTGCTGCCACGGGGCAACCTACCTTTCATTCTTATGCAAGCATTCTTTGAGCTGCAGCAACAACGTGGCGAGCAAGGATTGCAGTAGTTACGCTGCCTACACCGCCAGGAACAGGAGTATAAGCACTTACCCGAGGAGCTACCTGCTCTGTATTAACGTCACCAACAAGCTTTTGAGTTGCTTCATCCCAGTTAATACCCACGTCAATGATGGTTTGCCCAGCTCTTACGAAGTCAGCCCCAATAAGGTGCGCACGACCTGCGGCCACAACCACAACCTCTGCCTGCTTAAGCGTAGCAGCAAGGTCTTTGGTCTTGCTGTGGCACACCGTCACTGTGGCGTTTCTTGCGCTTAAAAGCGCAGCAACTGGACGACCAATGACATTTGAGCGACCAACAACTGCAACAGGCGCTCCCTCAAGGGGTACCTGGTAAAAATCGAGAAGCGCCAGAACTGCTTCTGCGGTGCAAGGCCCCAGTGCACCAGGAGTTCCACAAAGTGTTGCCAGCAGCATGGAATCAGTTGCACAATCAACATCTTTTTCTGGGGCTAGATGCTGAAGCGCTTCATGCTCGTCAATTCCAGCAGGAAAAGGACGCATAGGCAGACAACCATGCACGGTTGCATCGGCGGAAACCTGGTCAAACGTAGCATTTACCTGCTCTTGCGTAGCGTCTTCTGGAAGCTCAATGGTCTCTACTTCAAAGCCAACCTTCTCTGCACGCGTATATGCTGCACGTTCATAGGTAAGGTCATCACTTTTCTGTCCAATGCGAACAATAACCAGCTTAGGAGTTACGCCTTGAGTGCGAAGCTCCTGAACCTGAGCAGCAAGTTTTTCAGTTATTGCTTTAGCAACAGGAGCGCCACGAAGCTCCTGCGACAGAGTCTCTGAGCTCATGTTATGCCTCCTGTCTCAGCTGTGCGCTCACTGCATCGCTTACGGCGTCAGCTCGTGATACATAGGTGTCTAGAAGCTTATCTGCCTCATCAAGCAATGTTTGAGCATAGGCCGTATCATGCATGGAGCGCGTGTTTACAAACAACGTGTGAGAAGCTGCAATCAAAGCACCGCGCGCAAGAGCAGCACCGCAACCTACGTCGGATAAAAGCATACGAGATCCCTTGATAAGCATTTCTTCGAGAAGCTCAATGGACTCGCACACTTTTCTCATAACCTTCAGCGGAGGCTGAGCTGCTTCTTTAAGAGCATCCTCAACAATCTCTACGCGCTTTGGATCATCTTTAGACACACTAAACGCGCTGGAAACCAGCAAAAACTGGCGAGAGTCCTCATCCATAAGCTCCATGAAGTCTTGGCGGAGCGCTCCAGCTCGGGCGATGTATTTTGCAAGATCATCTTCATGCTGAGCATAGGCAGGTTTTCCTTGTGCGTACACACCAGCCATTGAAGCCAAAGATACTGCGAGGGCGCCTACATAGGCAGCGGCACTACCGCCACCAGGAATAGGCTCTTTAGCAGCAAGGTGTTGAGCATAAGCATCTGCACTATAGGTTGTAAACGCTACTTCTTCAGGTGAAGAGGGATAAGACATTAGAAAAGACCCACAATTCTTCCATCATCAAGAACATCAATGTGCTCTGCAGCAGGAACCTTTGGAAGTCCTGGCATGGTCATAATGGAGCCAGTAAGGCAGACCACAAAGCCAGCACCTGCAGAAACACGAACTTCTCGAACGGTAATCTTAAAGTTTTCTGGAGCACCCAATTTAGTCTGATTGTCAGTAAAAGAGTACTGAGTTTTTGCCATACAAATAGGAAGCTCGCCAAAGCCAAGCTCTTCAAGCTGCTGAAGCTGCTTGGCGGCACTTGGAGCAAATTCAACACCATCGGCGTGGTAAATCTTGGTAGCAATGTCAGTAATTTTCTGCTTCAAAGACTCTTTGACATCGTAAGCAAAGGTGAGCTTAGACTCAGTCTGGCAAAGGCGCATGACCTCTTCTGCAAGAGCCTGGCCGCCCTTTCCACCTTTTGCCCAAACTTCAGACAAGACAACATTTACGCCACGCTTCTTGCACTCCTCCTCTACCAGAGCAAGCTCTTCAGCGGTATCGGTTGGGAATGCATTGATGGCAACAACTACAGGAAGACCGTAGACCGTCTGGATGTTGTCAACGTGGCGAAGCAGGTTAGGAATGCCCTCTTTAAGCGCCTCAACGTTTTGCTGGTTAAGGTCTGCTTTGGCAACGCCTCCGTTGTACTTAAGAGCACGAACGGTTGCTACCAGAACAACAGCCGATGGAGCAAGGCCAGTAGCTCTGCACTTAATGTCCAAGAACTTCTCGGCACCAAGGTCTGCACCAAAGCCAGCCTCGGTAACAACATAATCGGCAAGACGAAGAGCGGTCTTTGTTGCCTCGACGGTATTGCAACCGTGAGCAATATTGGCAAAAGGACCACCGTGAACTAGAGCAGGCGTATGCTCAAGCGTCTGAACCAAGTTAGGCTGAATAGCATCTTTGAGCAGCGCTGTCATAGCGCCCTCGGCATGGATATCGCTGACGGTAACAGGCTTGCGATCATAGGTGTAGGCAATAACCATTCTGCCCAGGCGCTCTTTAAGGTCTTTGATGCCGGAAGCAAGGCAGAATACAGCCATAACCTCGGAGGCAACGGTAATATCAAAGCCGTCTTGTCTTGGCATACCGTCTGCAATGCCGCCAAGGCCGTCAACAACGTTTCTGAGCTGGCGATCGTTCATGTCTACGCAGCGCTTCCATACAACACGACGTGGATCAATATTGAGGCTATTACCCTGCTTGATATGGTTATCCAGCATGGCTGCGCAGAGGTTGTTTGCAGCGCCAATAGCATGGAAGTCACCAGTAAAGTGAAGGTTAATGTCCTCCATAGGAACTACCTGGGCATATCCGCCGCCCGCAGCGCCACCCTTGACACCAAAGACGGGACCCAAAGAAGGCTCTCTAAGGGCCAACATGGCAGACTGTCCCAAGCTGGTCAAAGCGTCTGCCAGACCAACTGAGGTAGTAGTCTTTCCCTCGCCCGCCGGCGTTGGGTTAATAGCGGTAACCAGCACAAGCTTTCCGCGAAGAGGCTTATCTGCCAGAGCACGTGCATCAAGCTTTGCCTTATAGCGACCATAAGGTTCCAGAAGATCCTCTGGAATACCCGCACGCTTTGCCACCTCAAAGATGGGAAGCATCTCGGATGATTGAGCAATCTCGATATCGGATGTAACCTCAGACATGTTGTTCCTAACCTAAAGTGGACGATTTGCACGTACTAAACACAAGATGCGGCTGTTACACCGCATCAAGTTTTACTTATGAGAAGTCAGCAATCTGCTGCTCAAGCTGAGCAACAAGCTTGTTAAGTTCTTCTGCGCGCGCACGTTTCTTCTCGATAACTTCAGGCGCTGCCTTAGCAACAAAGCCCTCATTAGCAAGGGTGCGCTCTACGCCAGAGAGCTCCTTCTGTGCAGACTCAAGGTCCTTCTGAAGGCGCTTAGCCTCTGCAGCAAGGTCAACAAGCTCACCAAGAACAACATACATCTCAAGGCCAGCGTCGGTGACAGAAACAGAACCAGCGGGCTTCTGAGGAGCTTCAGCAACCTCAAGTGAGCTTACACGGCCAACGTTCTGAATGAATGCTGCCTGCTCCTTCAGCGCTGCAACATCCTGTGCTGGAGCTTTAACCACAACAGCAAGGTCTGTCTTTGGCGACAGCCTGTAACGAGCGCGAGAAGAACGAACAGCAGAAACAACAGCCTTAGCAAGCGAGAAGTTATGCTCAGCTGCCTCGTCAACAAAGTTAGCAAGCTTCTGTGGGTCTGGCCACTCAGAGATCATCAGGAACTCTGCATCATGGCTCAAAAGACCAGATGCAGGAAGGGCGTCCCAGACGCTCTCGGTAACAAACGGCATAGCAGGGTGCAGAAGCCTCATGCTGACATCCAAGACAAAGACAAGGTTGCGCTGAACCTGCAGGCGCTGATCAGGAGTTCCGTCAAGAAGGCGACCTTTGCAGAGCTCAATGTACCAGTCGCAGACATCATTCCAGAAGAAAGACTGTATGTTGCGAGCATACTCACCAAAGCCATAGGTCTCAAGCTGCTCAGTTGTTTCTGCGACAACCTTTGCAAGACGCGAGAACATCCATGCATCTTCTGGTGTTTCTGCCTTTGGCATGCCAGCAGAATACCCATCAAGGTTCATCTGAACAAAACGGCTTGCATTCCAAATCTTAGTGACAAATGAACGTGCCTGATCAGTCCTTGGAGACTCAATAAGCTCGCGAGTCTTCTTATCAAGAACAGCATCAAACTTGACATCTTGGTTGTTGGTAATAAGCGTAAGCAGGTTATAACGCATTGCGTCTGCACCGTACTTAGCAATCAGGTCCATAGGATCTACGCCATTACCCTTTGACTTGGACATACGGCTGCCGTCCTTAGCCAAAATGGTTGCGTAGATATAGACATCGTGGAATGGAATCTCTTTGGTGAAATAAAGCGAACTCATAATCATGCGAGCAACCCAAAGCGCAATGATGTCTCGAGCGGTTACCAGAACCTGTGTTGGGTGGTGACCCTCAAGCTGCTCAGGATGATCTGGCCAACCCTGTGTAGCAAAAGTCCACAGCTGAGAAGAGAACCAGGTATCCAGAACGTCCTCATCCTGATGAACATGATGGCCGCCGCACTTTGGACAGACATCAGTATCTTCCATAAGCGCATCCTGCCAGCCACAATCATCGCAGTAGAACACAGGAATGCGGTGTCCCCACCAAAGCTGCCTGGAGATGTTCCAGTCGCGGAGATTTTCCATCCACGTGAGGTAGGTCTGAGTCCAACGCTCTGGGTGGAAGGTAACCTGACCGTCTTTGACTACCTGTGCTGCAGGCTCTTTGAGCTTATCGACAGCAACAAACCACTGCTCAGAGAGCCATGGCTCAAGCGTAGTGCCGCAGCGGTAGCAATGCATAACGGAGTGATCAAGGTCTTCAACGTGATCAAGCAGGCCATGTTCTTCAAACCAAGCAACAATAGCCTCACGAGCCTGATCTCTATCAAGACCAGAGAACTCACCATATCCGTCAACAACAACAGCATGCTCATCAAAGATGTTGATCTGCTCAAGATTGTGAGTCTGACCCATAGCGAAGTCATTAGGGTCATGAGCTGGTGTTACCTTAACAAAACCGGTACCAAAGCCTGCATCAACATGCCAGTCAGAGAAGATTGGAATCTCTCTGTCAACAATTGGCAAGATAACAGTCTTTCCAACAAGATCAGCCTTTTCTGGATCTTGAGGAGAAACAGCTACGCCCGTATCACCCAGCATGGTCTCTGGACGAGTAGTAGCTACGGTAATGTACTCAACGCCATTAACAGGCTCTTTGAGTGGATAGCGCAGGTACCAAAGATGGCCCTTCTCGTCAGCGTACTCTGCCTCATCGTCAGAGATAGAAGTCTCGCAATGAGGACACCAGTTTACGATGCGCTTTCCGCGATAAATAAGCTGGTCATGATACCAGTCAACAAAGACCTTACGAACAGCCTGAGTGTACTCAGGAGACATGGTGAACTTCTCGTCATTAAAATCAATGGAGCAGCCCATGCGCTTAATCTGAGAAACAATGGTTCCGCCGTACTCGCGCGTCCAATCCCAGCAAGCCTCCAAGAACTTCTCGCGACCAATCTCCAGGCGAGAAATACCCTCTGACTTAAGCTTCTTATCAACCTTAGTCTGGGTTGCAATGCCCGCGTGATCTGTTCCAAGAATCCAACGAGTTGAATAACCGCGCATGCGAGAATAGCGAATGTAGGTGTCCTGGATGGTGTCATCCATGGCATGTCCCATGTGAAGGATGCCGGTAACGTTTGGTGGAGGGATAACTACTGTACGGTCTTCAGTTCCCTTGCTACGACCATAACAATCTGCCTTAATCCACTTTTCAATGAGCTCAGGCTCAGCTGCCTGAGGATCATAATTCTTGGGCATTTCTTCCACAGTAATCTTGCCTTTCATATGCTTTTAGCAGTATTCCTATTAACCATTTGAACAGTATAATGCATTAAAACAGATGTGGTTTAGGGGAATATAGTAATGTTCTTTTAATATTTCATATAAAAAATTACACTTTGTATAAAAAAGTAGTAGTATTGATTTGTCGCGACATTCAATTCAAAGTTTTAGCTGAAGGGAACTACAATGAATGTACCAGTAGCTGAGATTTCTTGGGAAATTGTCGATGTTACAGATCTAGATAGTGATTTGGCTGCGAGCATTTCTACAGTCGATGCCAACGGGTGGTGTGGAATTTTCTGCTCCGGCGCAGATATCAAAAATTAAAATACTTTTACATCTAAATTAGAATAATCTAATGGCATTAGCATTGTTCTCAATGCTAATGCCTAGGATTGACCTTTGGTGGCATACAATGCTTAAAGAAAATGCTTTTATACATATCTCAAATAGTACTCAAAGTGCAATTTTATTTGATACTTTTAACTGTAAGATTTACAAAATTCCGTATGAACTCGCTTTGAAAATTCAATCTGGTGACTATTCTGTAAATGAAGAATCATTAATTAATCATTATCTATCTGATTTAAATTATTCTGATTATCCACTCTCAACACCAAAAACATTAGACTCTCTTCGGTTGATTATTACAAATAAATGTAATTTTACCTGTAAGTATTGTTTTGCTCATGCAGGAAGCTATGATTTGCCAATTCATGAAATGACAAATAGTGTTATAGAACAGACTATTGATTATTTTTTTCATAAATACCAAAAAGTCTTACAAGTTAGTTTCTTCGGAGGGGAGCCTCTTTTAGCACTTAATAAAATAGAACACGCCTGTTCTTATATTCAAAAAAATTATCCATCAAAAATTCCAAACTACTCTCTTGTTACAAATGCGTCACTACTATTAAAACCAGCAATAAAACTTATCGATAGATACGATATTTCAGTAATAGCAAGTATTGATGGTCCAAAGGAAATAAACGACTCATACCGAATTCTTAGAAACGGTTCAGGTACGTATAGTATTGTTGATAAGAATATAAAAAAATTTTCTGAAAATCATACTATTGCTATTGAATCAACTTATTCTTCCCTCCATTTAGCTAAAGGAATCAGTAAATCTGATTTATTTAGCTATCTATCATCTCGTTATAATACGTCAAAAGTTATTGTTGCCGATCTTATTAATAATGATCCTTCAAAGCAATCTAATTTTGATGTTCCCTTAAGTGAAAATTTAAACTATTTCAAAAGTTTTTTTAATCTAGAAGAAAGACAATATAACGATGAAATAGTTTTTTTAATTCGTACCCTTATATCAGGTAAGAGTTACAGGTTATTTTGTGGTGCAGGATACAATAAATTTGCAGTAGATATGTTTGGAAATGTTTATCCATGTCATTTATTCCTTGATGAGCCAAAAAACATTCTTTTCAATGTAAGCAATTGTTCTAAACAGAATGACATTAGTTTATTTGATAAAAATAATGAGCGCTGTTCTCAGTGTTCTTTTAGAGCGTTCTGCTCAATTTGTACGCATGAGATAGAAAAGCAACCTAAATTATGTACTTATCAACAAAACAAGATTGAATTTTTTCTTCATTCAATGCTTGAGCTGTTTTTATCTAATCACAAAAAATACCGAGAAATTATTCAGGGAGCCTTACTTTACGGTGTAAAAAGCTCAAAATAAATTCTAAGAAGATAAATAAAATCTTAAGAGAGGTTTGACATGAAAAGCAATGTTAAAGAAATTCAAAATGACCTTAAACGGAGTCTGTTTTGGAGTAACAAAAAGTTATTATTTGGCTCTTTTTTCTTTACGACTTCTCTAGAACTAGTTACGGTATGTTCTCCCTATATAACTTCAATTCTCATGAATTCCGCTGTGTCAGGATCATTTAATGATTTTCTACAAGGCTGTCTATTTGCCGCCATATTAACAATCTCAGCAATTACAAATAAATTAGTGGTTCGTTATTTTGTTCCTAATTATCTCTATCATGCTGCTAACTCTTATCGCAACACCGCATTTAAATACATGCTGAAAAAAGGTATAAACTCGTTTGAAGCAAGTGGCAGTTCTGTTTATGTATCTGCACTTACTAATGATTTAAATACTATAGAGACAACATATCTTGAACAGATGTTTTCTTTGGTAAGCGATAGCATTTCTTTCATTGTGGCTCTCATAATGCTCATGGTTCAAAGCATTCCATTAACTATGGTAGCTATTGCTGCTTCAATTCTTCCTCTAATCATCGGAGTAAAGCTAGGCGGAACACTCGGAAAAATTCAAAAAGAATCTTCTGCGAAAACTAGTCAATTCATTGCCCAAGTCACTGATCTAGTAAAAGGCTTTCCTTTGATAAAAGCTTACGGAGCAACAAAGGCTGCAGTGAGACTTTTTGAGAAAGACAATAACGCTCTTGAAAGCTCAAAAAGAGAAAGTAGAAAAACTACTCGATTCATTAATACTCTTAGTTGGAGTGCTTTCGGCTTATCTCAATGGGCTGTTTTGATTGCTGGTACATATCTTTGTATTTCAAATCAAGGAGTAACACCTGGTGTAATTCTTATGGCTACGTTACTTATGAATTACATTAGTCTCCCTTTACAAACAATTCCACCGGTACTCGCATCGCGTAAGGCTTCAAATGATTTGATTTTAAAATTTTCTGAGACTCTTGCTGACAATGAAGAAGAAGAGGGGCAACAGACATTAGATAAAGTTACAAAAGGAATATTCATCAACAATCTTTCATTTGGCTATGAACAAAATAAAGCTGTGCTGAAAAATTTATCAATCAAACTTCTACCTAATAAAAGTTATGCAATTGTTGGAATATCAGGATCTGGAAAGTCTACTTTATTTAATCTGCTCATGGGTGGCAATTTAAGTTATCAAGGAGATATATTTTACGATAGCTTAGAGTTAAGAACTATTAATAAAAAGAGTCTCTATCAAAACGTTTCACTTGTACAACAAGAGAATTTCTTATTCAATGCATCAATTGAAGACAACATTACTATGTTCGAAAGTCACTCAAAAGATGCTATTTCTCAAGCATGTGAAAAAGCTGGTCTTACAGATTTCATTAAACAAAATAAACTGAGTTATCAATGTGGTGAAGCAGGTTCAAACCTTTCTGGTGGCGAACGTCAAAGGATCTGTATTGCTAGAAGTTTGTTAAAAGGTTCTAAAGTTCTATTTTTTGATGAAGCTACATCAGCACTTGACCATTCAACTACTGACCAAATTATAAATTCAATAACAAATCTCACGGGCACACTACGTTTAGTTATTACACACAACTTAGAGGAAGCTCAGCTGAAAAAATTTGACGAAATTATTGTAATGAAAGAAGGTAGTATTATCGAAATGGGTTCGTTTGAGGAACTTATGCAACAAAATCATTACTTTAAGGCCCTCTATACTCTTGAACAATAAATACTATCTGCAGATACTTTTTATGAGGAGCTCTATGTCTGCCACAATTCCTGAAGCCACTGCTCGACTTGAACTTGTCCTAGGAAAAGATCGCCTTGGACAGATTCAGAATTCCTGTGTCATGGTCTTAGGACTTGGCGGAGTTGGCTCAAACTGCGTTCAGGCGCTGGCCAGAGGCGGTGTAGGTTCCTTTGTTTTAGTGGATGCTGATGCAGTGGAGGCATCCAACCTTAACAGGCAGGCTATTGCCTATGTGAGCACCATTGGAAAAAGAAAAGTTGATGTAACCAAAGAGATGATTCTGGACATTAATCCAGACGCGCACGTGGTCACTCTTGACGCTTTTTTGCTTAAAGACAACGTTGACGAGCAGCTCTCTGCTCTTCCAAAACCAGACGTTGTGGTTGATGCTATCGACACCATTTCTGCCAAATTAGCTGTTGTAGCATGGTGTCAGAAAAACGATATCTACCTCATCTCCAGCATGGGCGGTGGCAATAAAATCCACCCAGAACTTCTGGAGATTACTACGCTTTCAAAAACGCATACTGATGCTCTTGCAAGGGTCATGAGAAAAGAGTCCAAGAAACGCGGCCTTGCTGACTTCCGAGTGCTCTACTCCCCCGAGCCAGCACGACCAGTTTTTGCACCAGAGGGCGCAACGGGCAAATCTGCCAAGCTAGGCACTATGTCCTACTACCCTCCTATTATGGGTCAGATGATTGCCTCCGACGTCATCTTGCATCTATCAGGACTTGACCATGAGTAACCTCACGTATTTTGATGCTCACGTCCATGCCAATCTTATGGACTCCCCACTCAATGTAGCGAGAAGTTCTCATGAGGCTGGATTAGGTCTTTTTACCTGCGGTGTTACTCCTCACGACTACCTGGAGCTTGCTCCTCAACTAACGCAAGCCAACATCCGTGTGGGACTGGGAGCACACCCTTGGTATATCTCTGACGGGCGCGTTACTGAAAAAGATATTGAGCTCCTGCTAGAGCTTATGGAACAAACGCCCTACGTTGGCGAGATTGGGCTAGATTTTTCTTCTCGCTATTGTGTTGATGGGTTGCAAGAGCTGCAGGTTAGAGCTTTTACGCAGATTTGCAAGCGCGCAGCAGAGCTTTCACGCAACGACCAGCCACGAGTGCTCTCGATGCACACCGTTAGAAGTGTTGATACGGTACTAGATATTCTTGCACAGACAGGAGCTGCTCAAGCGTGTATTCCTATCATTCACTGGTTTAGCGGTAGCTCAAACGAGCTCCAGAGGACTATTAAGCTTGGCTGTTGGTTCTCTGTTGGTGAGCTGAGCCTAAAGACCAAGCGCGGTCGTGAATACGCCAAGGTGTATCCAAAAGATAAGCTGCTTACCGAGACTGACCTTCCTTCGAGCAATCAGACGAATATTGGCTCGGCGGACATTGTGGACAGCCTGAAACGCGCGCTGAGCGGTCTGAGCGAGGCTCGTGGATACTCTGTGCAAAGTGAAGTAGCGGCAAACGCAGCGGGCGTTTTTGGCGTCTAAGTGTTAAAGTCTTACATATGAGAAGATTACGGAAAATACCTACACAACGCCTTGCGGGAACTGGCAGAGCGCAACTTTCTGGAGCAATGCTTGCAAGCTCATCTGATGAGCTGGGTCTTGCCCTTAATGACGTTGTGCTTGTTTTTGCTTGCAGCGATAACTTTGTACCGTATTTATCTGTAGCAATTCAGTCCATCATTGAGAACGTTAATCCAGAGCGTCGTTACGACATCATTGTTTTGACTCGTGACCTCTCTCCTACCAGCATGATTACGCTTACTCGTCAGGCACAGCTTGTTGATAACGTACATGTTGGTTTCCTGGATGTTGACGCTGCTCTTGGTGATATTGAGCTTCCTCATCATGGTCACTTTAGACCAGAAACTTACTATAGACTGCTTGCTCCCTCGCTGCTTCCCAACGTTAATAAAGCCATCTATCTTGACTCTGACCTGGTAGTTAATACCGATATTGCAGAGCTTTACGATATTGACGTCACAGGATATTTGGTAGGTGCTACGCGTGACGCCGATACTATCGGCCAGATTGATGGTTATGATGCTACCGTTGGCCCCTACCTCAAAAATGAGCTGGGTATGGATGATCCTCACGATTACTTCCAGGCAGGCGTCATTTTGATGAACCTGGAAGAGATTAGAAAGCAGATTTCTCCTGAGGAGTTTCTGAAGGTCTCAACCATGCGTGCATGGCGCTGGCTTGATCAAGATGTTCTTAACAGGTTTGTAAACGGCCATTATCTTCGTATTAATATGAAATGGAATTACCTGGTAGACTGGCAATTCCTTCGCCGTGATCACATTGTTGCTCAGGCACCAAAAGATGTGCGAGAAGAATACGAAGAAGCCCGAAAGAATATCTGCATTGCGCATTTTGCAGGACCAGACAACAGGCCTTGGCTCTATCCAAACTCAGATCTTGCGGGTCTTTTCTGGTTCTATGCTCGCCGCTCCCCTTATCTTGAGGAGCTTCGCTCTCAGCTTGAAGAGTCAAGACGTACGGTAAGAGGTCTTTCTCACCGTGTGCAAAGCGGCGTACTTTTCCGCGGCTTGATGCCTTTATTTGATACCGTCTTTCCACCAGGCACCAAGACCCGTACCCAGCTTATTACGTCATACAACAAACTTGGTGGTGGCAATTTATAACGAAAAAGAAAACCTCCTATTTCTCGTATCCAAGAAATAGGAGGTAATTCATTTTGACTTTCTTGTCATATTACTAATTTACTACGTCAGTTAGTTTTTCTCGGCTATTGAGATTTGCGCTCTGAGCAATTTGGTTAATTCTATTAATCCACTCAGTATCTTGATTCTGAAACAGTTGATTACGCTGATATTCTTGCATTTCCCCACTCATGGATTGAGAGTATGCCACCTGATCACCAATACACAAATCAATGTTGTCTGTTTTTACTCTTGTATCAGATGTATTGATTATCTTTAGACATACACAGGTATTACTCTGACTATTTTGCGTTGCAGCATTAAAAATATCGGCATTCTTAAATTGAATGTGATATGCCTCTGCATTTCCTAACAGCGCATTTATGGCGTGCGGTCCAAGGTCTTGCATCACATAGCCAATAAACTTTCCGTTTGTTGAAATCATCCAATACACGGAGTTACAAAAAAGCTCTCCGTCTTTTGAATAAACAAATTGAACCGGACCAGAGATTTGCAAGTCTTCAACTTTCAAATCATTTAATCCAGACTGGCTTATCCAGACTGAATCTTCCTGCCCTAGCTCAGAACGCCAATTATCAATAAAATACTGAGCAGCATTCCTCCTCATTGCTGGAATGCACCACTCATAAAGATGTCCGTGGTAGTTATATTCCACAACACTGTAGAGAACAGAAACAATTACAAGTACCAGCACCACAATTCCTGCAGCTACTTTTTTGGCTTTCATTGTTCCTCCTCATTATTATTATTTACTGGAGTAATGTTTGGTGGAAGACTGATTGAAGCGTGTCCATTACTGTCAAACTTGTATACAACTGTGCCAATTCTTGCTTTTGTATTTCGTAACATTGAACCAGCAGGACCGCCAGAAACAGGAATATTCTTATTAGTTCTAAAATAATAACGGCAGTTCAATTTTCCAGAATCAAACCAACCTGTATGCATCTTCCCATCTTGATCTAAATAAAAACGATATCCTTCATCATCAATCCAGCCCGTAAGCATTATTCCTGATGAATTAAAGTAGTACCAATCATTTTTAATTTTGATCCATCCAGTTTGAAAAGCCCCATCATTATATGCATAATACCAATTATTACCTATATACATCCATCCATATTCCATAGCACCAGAATTATTAAAATGATAGTACTTACCATTAATCGACTGAACCCCAGTAACCATCCGACCTGAACTATTAAAGTAATACCAGCTTCCTTTTACCTGCACCCAGCCAGTAGCCATTTTGGCATTTTCATAAAAATAATAATAGTAGCCCTCTATATTTTTCCAGCCAATTTGTGCAGATCCGTCGGAAGTTAAATAATACCAATCAGAATTATATTGAAGCCATTTATTTGATTGTAATTTGCCATCTTCTCCGAGATAATACCATTTTTCTTTATCATATAGCCATCCAGTATGCATTACAGAATTAGAATCGAAATAATAATATACTCCACCTATAGGTAACCAATTCCTAACAGATCTACCTGTAGAATCATGATAGAACCACATATTACCTTCTTGAGACCACCCAGTGAAAAAGTTACCATCCCGATCACATAAATACCAAGTCGCCCCACCATCGTTGCTAACTTTACTATTAAATACGATGGTTGAATCCCATTGATATCCATGAGACCACTCATAAAAAGTATATGTTCCATCAATTTGACGATTTACACAAAGGTCTTGATTTGATGCTGAATCTCTTATAATCAACGCAATAACCTTATTATCCTTTTCGTAATAACCACAAATTACCGCCGCATGTCTAGAATCGATGTGGTTATTTTTTACAGGATTAAAAATCGAAACAATAGGAATCTCTCGATTAATCCACGCTCTAATCTGATCTTCGCTTATTGTTTTTTCAAGAGGAGTTGCAGTTACTTTGCGCGATGTATTCGGATATATAAAATAATCAGTCACCTTAACCATAGTCTCAAGATTACCAGCTCCAACATCACCTCCAGCAACTAAATACGCTAACTGCAATGGGTCGTAAGGAGCTCTACCAGTCAAGTATGAACAAGCTGACCACATAGCCGCGGCCCAGCAATTTAAATGTTCCTTTTGATCATAATTTGGAACCCAAAAAAAGTATCGCTTGGCATCCTCAAGATGATTTTCTAACTGAGTAGTATATGTTTGCTCTTCTGTATTATTAATATAATTAAAGGAATCTGCATCAATAGCATTAAGAAGTATTTCCTTAAAGGAGTCACTACTGCCTATTGAATCTCCAATAATATAATTTGAGCACTGCCAAATACTTTTTTGAGTGATTAAGCAATCAACACCATCAATATTACCAATTCCAATAATACTTTCCATTTCATCAAGATTCTGAAATTCTGATAGATTTGGAATCGAAATAATATTGGAACAAGGTGCTTTTCGAGTGTTGAATATTACATAAAATCCAACTAATCTTTCATCAGCATACAACGGAAAATAAACAACATCTTCAATCTCAAAATTTCCGTTGCTGCCTGCGAAAACAGGAATCGGATTTCCTATCCTAAAATTATTAATCTCACGAGAAAGCAAAAGTTCTAATTTTTCTTGAACTTCATCTGTTGTTTCTCCAGTTGAATATGTTTCTGCTTGCGCGGTCGATTTAGAAAAGAATAGAATTAACAGTAAGAATATACTACTGAAAATCAATACGCTAACTTTTTTAAATTTCATGATTACCTCCTTAAATTTGTTTTTATTAGGAAAATATATTTTAATAAGGACGTGTTAGATTGATGTAATTCTTAAACGGTTGTGTATTATCGGTAAATGGAATAATTTTATTTTTTTATTTAATATAAATAATATTTATGATTGATTTGCATACTCATTATTACATTTTGGAATAGAAAAACGCACCGCCAAAGCGGTGCGCGCAATAAACAATCAATCCAATTATTTACTAAGCTACTAACCTTTTTTGCCCCTAATGATTTCTGGAGCATTTTCTCCGCCAACACTTTCTGGAGTAACCACAACCTTAGTGATATCCAAATCTGATGGCAGATCAAACATGGTCTCTTGTAGCGTAGACTCGCAAATTGCACGAAGACCACGAGCACCGGTGCCACGAGCCAAAGCCTTCTTAGCAATCTCTCTGAGTGAATCCTCAGTAAACTCCAGATCTACGCCCTCAAGCTCAAACATACGCTTGTACTGCTTGGTAAGAGCATTCTTTGGATCTGTGAGGATACTCATCAAATCTTCCTCACCAAGCTCACGAGTAGAAGTGATAACAGGAATACGACCCAAAAGCTCTGGAATCATGCCAAACCTGTGCAGGTCCTGAGGCATTACCTTGGAGATAAGCTCAGACTCGCCTTCTTTGACATTCTGAGCAACATCAGAGTTAAAGCCAATTCCCTTTTTACCAATACGGTCAGCAACAATCTTATCCAGGCCAACAAAAGCGCCGCCACAGATGAACAAGATGTTGGTGGTATCAATGTGAATAAGCTCCTGCTGAGGATGCTTGCGGCCTCCTGTTGGAGGAACACTTGCCACCGTACCCTCAAGAATCTTCAGAAGTGCCTGCTGAACGCCCTCGCCAGAGACATCACGAGTAATAGAGAGGTTCTCGGCCTTACGAGCAATCTTATCAATCTCGTCGATGTAGACAATGCCTACCTGAGCGCGCTCAACATCGCCGTCAGCAGCGGTGATGAGCTTAAGCAGGATATTCTCGACATCTTCACCAACGTAGCCAGCTTCGGTAAGAGTTGTTGCGTCAGCAATAGCAAACGGAACCTCAAGAAAGCGAGCAAGCGTCTGAGCAAGTAAGGTTTTACCAGTACCGGTTGGACCCAGCAGCAAGATGTTGGACTTTGCAATCTCAACATCCTCCTGGCCCTCCTGAGGCTCATCGTTACCTGAAAGAATACGACGATAGTGGTTATACACCGCAACCGACATAGCACGCTTAGCGTCTTCTTGACCCATTACGTACTGAGACAGCTCATCGTAAATCTCATGCGGAGTGGGCAGGTCTTTAATAACAGGCTCATCAGAGTGAGTCTCAATCTCTGACTCTTCATCAAAGCCGAGAGACTCATCAATCATATCTGAGCAGGTAGAGACGCACTCATCACAAATGCAGACTCCACCAGGACCCTGAATAAGCTTATTTACCTGCGACCTACTCTTTCCGCAGAAAGAACAGTGCATCTCATCTAATCCGCCAAAAGGCGAGAAGTCCTGGTCTTTAGCCATAACTTAAACCCTCAATACAAGTACAATTATTGGTCGTTACGAGAAGAGATAACGCGGTCTACCAGGCCGTAGTCACAAGCCTCTTGTGCACGAAGATAATTATCGCGCTCGGTGTCTACATTGACCTTCTCGATAGGCTGTCCAGTATAATCCGAAAGCAACTCATTGAGGTGCTGGCGAATCCACTTTGTCTCATCTGCAATAATCTGGATATCGGTCTGCTGACCCTGAACGCCACTGGATGGCTGGTGAATCATAACCATAGAGTTAGGAAGCGCGAGACGCTTACCCTTTGCACCGGCTGCAAGAAGAACAGCGCCCATTGATGCTGCCATACCAACGCAGATGGTAGAAACATCTGGCTTGATGAAATTCATGGTGTCGAGAATGCCCAGACCTGCATAAACGTCTCCACCAGGAGAGTCAATGTAGAGAGAAATATCCTTGTCTGGGTCCTGGCTCTCAAGGTGCAAAAGCTGTGCAATGACCAGGTTTGCAGAATCGCGCGTTACCGGCTCACCCAAGAAAACAATACGATCATTGAGCAGTCTAGAGTAGATGTCATAGCTACGCTCACCACGAGGAGTCTGCTCAATAACATACGGAATAGTTGGAATGTTTGTTGGATAATGCATAATCCTCCTTCAAAGGTCTTTCCTTAGAAACATACCCCGGGAAGCATGTCTCTAACCCGGGGTATGAAAAATTCAAAGTAACTGCAACTTTTGGCGCAGTCTTTCTGGCGAGAAACCCAACCAGTTGTGGACTACTCAGCGTCCTTCTCTGCGTCCTCGTCCTTCTTAGCTGCCTTCTTCTTAGCAGGAGCCTTCTTAGCAGGCTTCTTCTCTGCCTTCTGCTCTTCCTTAGCAGCCTCAGCAATCTCGTCGACAACGGTGACGGTTGCGTTGTCACGCAGCCAATCAAGAGCCTTAGAACGACGGATGGACTCGCGGATTGCAGGAAGACGGCCAGCCTTGCGCCACTCCTCAATTGCAGACTCAACGTTAGGAACACCAGCGCGCTCAAACTCTGCGCGGATGTCATCCTCAGTTGCCTCAAGCTTGAGCTCTGCAGCCACTGCGTCAAGAGCCAGGGACTGACGTGCGCGCTCCTCAGCCTGAACACGAAGATCAGAGATGAAGTCATCAGTCTTGATGCCGCGTGCAGCCAGGAACATGTCAAGAGTCATACCCTGCTGCTGAAGACCACTCAGGAACTCCTGAGCAATCTCGTTGAAGACCTCGTTCTTGTACTCCTCTGGAACCTCATCAAGCTGAAGACGCTTGCCTACAGCCTCAACAACGCGATCCTCTTTAAGAGTTGGAAGAGAGTTCTTCTTGTCGGACTCAATCTCAGACTTAACAGCCTCACGGAGTTTCTCGACAGTGTCATAACCAAAGGTGGTCTTTGCAAGCTCGTCAGTCAGCTCTGGAGTGACGGACTTCTTGTGAGCAACAACCTTGACGTTGATATCGTAGTTGTGGGAGTGAACCTCATCGCCGTGAGTGTGGCTGTGAGTCCACTTAACCTCTTTCTCCTCACCTGGCTTCATGCCGATGAGTGCCTCCTCAAGCTCCTTTGGAGCCTGGGTGCCGTTAAGGGTAAGAACGCGGTCCTCGCCCTCCATGTGGGCAGCGCCCTCAATGTTCTTGATGTCTACACCAATGGTGTCGCCCTCTTTAACAGCGCGCTTCTCCTTGGTGTTCTCAAACTTAGCCTGATAAGAAAGAAGCTGCTTGATCTGGTGATCAACCTCAGCCTCAGTTGCCTCATTTGGAGGCATGTTGATTGCAGGAGCATCGTAAGAATCAAGCTTAGCCTCAGGACGAACGTTGAAGACTACCTCATAGGAGTAATCCTGACCCTCAACAGGAAGGTCTGCATCCTGGTTGTAATCACCACGGCCAACAGGAACAAGGTCAAGCTCCTCAAGAAGCTGTGGCTCTGCTGCGCCGAGAAGATCGTTGGTTGCCTGAGCAAGGACTGCCTCGCGGCCAACAATGCCATCAATGACAGGACGAGGTGCACGGCCCTTGCGGAAACCCTGGAAGGAATACTTGTTTGCAATGTCCTTGTAAGCCTGCTTAATGGCAGCGTCTACCTCTGCAGCAGGAACTGTAACCTTGACGGTGAGTTTCTCGTCAACTGGCTTATCTGCGGTAACGGTGATGTTCAACGTTCCTCCAGTGTCTCGTAAAAAATGCTGGCGTACCAGCTCTTAACCAAATTTCTGCATGGTGCGGGCGGAGGGAATCGAACCCCCACGGACTTAGTCCACTAGAACCTAAATCTAGCGCGTCTGCCAGTTCCGCCACGCCCGCATATTTATGCAGCCTTGCAATAATAACAAACTTTTGCGCTCTCCACTAGGAGAACTTCGCATTCTAAACACTTCCCTCACGAAAAAAGACCGGCCTTTTTCAAGACCGGTCTTGTTCAAGTGAATAGCTCATACTCCAAGCACGTTTTAAAGATCTTGCAGAGCAAAGGTCTCTGGCTCACTCTTTCTTGCCGCGGCGAGTGCCTGAATAAGAGCGGTAGCTGCAGACATTGCGGTGACGCAGGTAATGCCCTGGCTGACAGCTTCTGCGCGCATCTTGGTGCCGTCGCTATGAGCCTCATGACCATGAGGTGTATTGATGATAAAGCTGACGGTCTTATCGCGCATAAGGTCAACAACGTTTGGATGACCATCGGAAATGCGATTGACGGTGGTGCAGTCAATTCCAGCCGCACGCAGCGTCTTTGCGGTACCTCCCGTGGTGTAGATGCCGTAGCCAAGGTTCTCCAGAGCCATAGCAACAGGAGCAATGGCGCGCTTATCGCGGTCGCACACACTGATGAAGACGGAGCCCTGCTCAGGTAGCTTGTTCTCAACTGCCTCACGAGTCTTTGCGTACGCTGCTGGGAAGGTTCGGGCAATACCCATGACCTCGCCGGTAGACTTCATCTCTGGGCCCAGGATTGAGTCAGCACCAGGGAATCTAGACCAAGGCATGACCGCCTCTTTGACCGCGTAGTAATCGACGGTGCGATTCTCGTCTGGAAGCAGGCCTTGTGCTCTGAGCTCACTGATCTTCTCGCCAGCCATGATGCGAGATGCGTATTTGGCCAGGGAGACGCCAGTTGCCTTAGACGAGAATGGCACGGTTCTAGAAGCGCGAGGGTTGAGCTCGATGACAAAGACGTGCTCGTCGCGAACGGCGTACTGGATGTTCAGGAGACCTCGAATGCCACAGGCAAGTGCCAGCTTTTTGGTGATGGCCCTAATCTGGTCAACAATCTTTTCAGAGAGCGAGAAGGGCGGCCAGCAGCAAGCGGAGTCGCCCGAGTGAATACCGCACTCTTCGATGTGCTCCAGGACGGAACCTACGTAGCACTCCTCGGTGTCGCAGAGAGCATCAACGTCCAGCTCAATGGCGTCCTCGAGGAAGGCATCCAGGTAGACAGGACGGTCTGGCGTGACGTGCGTCGCGGACTCCATGTAGGTAACCAGGTCGGAGTCGTCGTAGACAATGGACATACCGCGACCACCAAGAACGTAGCTTGGGCGGACAATCAGTGGGTAGCCAATGCGACGTGCAGCGTCGCGAGCCTCGTCCATGGTAGAAGCAACTGCCGAAGGAGGGCAGGCAATGTTCAGGCGGTCAAGAAGGGCTGCGAAGCGGTCGCGGTCCTCTGCCAGGTCAATTGCCTCTGGCTGAGTGCCCATGATAGGAACGCCTGCATCCTTGAGGGCGCGTGCCAGCTTGATTGGCGTCTGGCCGCCAAGGGTAACAATGACGCCTTCTGGCTTCTCAACCTCAATAACGTCCATGACATCTTCAAAGGTTAGAGGCTGGAAATAGAGTCGATCAGAGGTGTCGTAGTCTGTAGAAACCGTCTCAGGGTTGCAGTTGACCATGACCGTCTCATAGCCCTGCTCGCGAAGAGCGTAGGCAGCATGTACGCAGCAGTAGTCAAACTCAATGCCCTGACCAATACGATTAGGACCAGCGGAAAGAATCATGACGCGTGGCTTTTCTGCCATCACGTACTCCGTGGCATTGCCCTTCTCGTACGTGACGTAGTGGTACTGCGTGGTTGCGCCAAACTCACCTGCGCAGGTATCAACTGTTTTGACCTGCGGGCGAACACCCAGCACTTCCCTCACAGCGCGGACAACGTCTGTCTTGGTGCCAGTAAGGTGTGCGAGCTGCTCATCCGAGAAGCCCAGCTGTTTGGCAGCAAGCATGTTATCGGTGGTGAGGCCAGAAAGTCCCAGCTCCTTGATGCGTTTCTCGGCGTTGATGATGCCTGCCATACGATGCAGGTACCATGGATCAATACCGGTCATATCGTGGATGCGCTCAACGCTCCAATTTCTGCGCAGTGCCTCAGCAACGTAGAAAATACGCTCTGGTGTTGGCTTACTGACCAACTCATCAAAGTTCTTCTCATCAAAGACATCGTGGCCGTCAGCACCTAGACCAGCGCGGTCTTGCTCCAGAGAGCGCAGTGCCTTCTGCAGGGCCTCTTCAAAGGTTCTGCCCATAGCCATAGCCTCGCCGACCGACTTCATGCGGGTAGTCAAAACGCGACTGGTACCCTTGAATTTGACGAAGGCAAAGCGAGGAACCTTAACCACGCAGTAGTCGATGGAAGGCTCAAAAGCAGCTGGAGTTGCCTTGGTGATGTCGTTAGTAATCTCATCCAGCGTATAGCCAACAGAAAGCAGCGCGGCCATCTTTGCAATTGGGAAGCCAGTTGCCTTAGAAGCCAGTGCGGAAGAGCGGCTAACGCGAGGGTTCATCTCAATGACGATGACGCGGCCGTTAGTTGGGTTGACCGCAAACTGAACGTTAGAGCCACCACAAGCAACACCTACACGCTCGAGAATGGCGATGGAGTAGTCGCGGAGGTTCTGGAGCTCTTCATCAGTAAGCGTCTGGGCTGGAGCAACGG
The DNA here is from genome assembly GCA_900555335.1 of uncultured Atopobium sp. Classification (GTDB taxonomy): domain Bacteria; phylum Actinomycetota; class Coriobacteriia; order Coriobacteriales; family Atopobiaceae; genus Lancefieldella. The sequence goes on from USKU01000002.1 coordinate 34,662, forward strand.
TAATGGAGTCTCCGGTGTGAACACCCATTGGATCGAGGTTCTCGATGGAACAAACAACAATACCGTTACCTGCGGTATCGCGCATGACCTCCATCTCAATCTCTTTCCAACCCTCAATGGACTCCTCTACCAGTACTTCGTGCTCTGGGGAAAGCAAGAGGCCCTGTTCAACAATCTCTATGAGCTCTTCTGGGGTGTGAGCGATGCCGCCACCTGCACCGCCAAGGGTGAAGCTTGGGCGAATAACCACAGGATATCCCAGCTCAGCAACAATGCGCTGGGCGTCTTCCATGGAGTGAGCGATGTCTGCGCGAGCAACCTCCAGGCCAATGTCCTGGACTGCCTCGCTGAAGAGCTCACGGTCCTCACCGGTACGAATGGACTCCAGGTTGCAGCCGATGACCTCGATGTTGTACTTGTCAAGAACGCCAGCCTCACCAAGGCCGATAGTGCAGTTCAGGGCGGTCTGGCCGCCCATGTTTGGCAGAAGCGCGTCAGGACGCTCGCGCTCAATGACGCGGGTCACCGACTCAACGGTGATTGGCTCAACGTAGGTTCTATCTGCAGTTTCTGGATCTGTCATGATGGTTGCTGGGTTTGAATTAACCAGAACAACCTCAAAGCCTTCTTTGCGAAGGGCGCGGCATGCCTGAGTGCCGGAATAGTCAAACTCGCATGCCTGACCAATAACAATTGGACCAGAGCCAATGACGAGAATTTTCTTAATATCAGTACGCTTTGGCATTAGAAGCGCCTCCCCTCACGAACGTCAATGGCAAGATAGTCAGACTGTCCCTCCATCAAACGTGCAAACGCCTTAAACAGGTAAGATGAATCGTGAGGTCCTGGACTTGCCTCAGGGTGATACTGGACGGAAAACGCTGGAATATCCAGGAACTGAATGCCTTCTGGAGTACCATCGTTAAGGTTTACGTGTGTAAGTCGGACGCGACCGAACTCCTTTGTCTGGACAACAGGAGCAATACGCCTTGCTGACCACTCGCAGAGGTTGTCAAAGTGCTCGGAGATTCCACCAGACTCCTCTGCAATGAGCTTGCCCAGGCTTGGGAATACCAGGCCATAGTTGTGGTTTTGGGCAGTAATCTCAACCTTGCCGGTCAGAAGATTCATAACTGGTTCGTTGCCGCCATGGTGTCCAAATTTGAGTTTCTCAATATCTGCGCCAGCAACAATAGAGAGCATCTGGTTGCCCAGGCAGATACCAAAGACGGGAACCTTGCCCAGAACGCCGCGAGCGGCCTCCTGCGTAGCGTCAACCTGTTCTGGGTCACCAGGGCCGTTGGAGAAGAAGATGCCGTCTGGGTTGTAGGCCAAAGCGTCCTCAGCAGGTGTATTCCACGGTACAACCGTGACCTCGCAGCCATTTGCCGCAAGACCCTGGAGAATGCCGTTTTTCTCGCCACAGTCGTACGCGACAACGTTGAAGCGCTTCTTGGACGTAGCGGGAACCACGTGAGGTGCGTCGACGGACACGTCGAGGACAAAGTTGTGCTCGGAGATGTTAGGCGACGCCTGGACGCGCGCGAGCAGATGGGCGGAGTCCAGGTCCTCGGTGGAGATGGCCGCCTTCTGTGCGCCATGGTCGCGCAGGTGCATGGTCAGCGCGCGAGTGTCGATGCCCTCGATGGCAACGACGCCGTTTTCCTGCAGGAACTCTGGCAGGCTCTGCTTGGATGTCCAGTTGCTTGGCTCGTAGCACATGTCGTGGACGACAAAACCACGCAGGTGCAAAACGTCTCGCTGCATGACCGCAGGATCGATGCCGTAGTTGCCTACCTGCGGATAGGTCAGCGTGACAATCTGGCCGGCGTAACTTGGATCGGAGATAATCTCCTGGTAGCCGGTCATAGACGTGTTAAAAACAATCTCGCCGAAGGTCTCTCCGCTCGCACCACAGCACCTCCCCTCGAAGGTTGTTCCATCTTCGAGAACAAGCAGCGCGCGAGGCTGCGAGGTGGCACTTGCCAGTGGATTCATATACTCTCCGATCTGCGTAAGAGCATGCCGAGCCATAAAAAAAAGAGCACTCCTTGTGGAGGCTCAACAGCGAACATGCGCACTCAACGCTATGGGCCTTGCCGGTGTCTCGCACCGTCCTTAAAGGTTGGTAGTATTGTAGCGCATAACCAATAAAGGAGATGGCATGTTTCCAGATTTTCTAGAGAATCCCTCAGATGTGGCCGCGCCGCTGCTTCTGGGATGCACTCTAACGAGGACAATTACGCTTAATGGCGAGAAACACAAACTAGTTGCAAGAATTGTGGAGACCGAGGCGTACGACCAAGACGACCCTGCAAGCCATGCGTTTGGCGGGCCTAGCGATCGCAACGCAGCCATGTTTGGACCAGCAGGTCATCTGTACGTGTACGTTTCGTACGGTATGCATCACTGCTGCAATGTGGTGTGCGGACCTGAGGGTTTTGGCAGCGGATGTTTAGTGCGCGCCGTTGAGCCTCTTGAGGGCGTAGAGGTGATGCGCGAGCTCCGTGAGGCTGGACGCGCGGGTAAAGCACATACGGGACGTGCAGGTAAAGAGCAAGCGGAACGCACGCGTAAGCACCCGCTCAAGCTGCGCGACCTCACCAACGGGCCAGGTAAGGTGTGCGCCGCACTTGGCATTGACAAGGAGCTCTACGGACATGACCTGACAGTTGAGCCGCTTGTATTGGACTTTGCTCCCCTGCTACCAGGAGAAACAATTGGGAGTTCACCTCGCGTAGGCATTAGCAAAAACATTGATGCTCCAAAGCGCTTTTTCATCGAAGGAAACGAGTTTGTTTCAAGAGCTTAGTGCATGAGTGTACAGGGCGCGTCAGGCGTGCGAACAAGACATGTGATCATAACTTGCGATCAAAAAAGGACCTTGGGAGACCAAGGTCCTTTTAAATCTTACGTTAAAGCCAACAATGAAGTTAGCTCAAATACGTGCTGCAACAACGGGTTTCTCGCCAAATGCGATGTAATCTAGCAGACACCCTGCGCCATCATTGCGTTTGCAACCTTGAGGAAACCGGCGATGTTTGCGCCAAAGACCAGGTTGCCGGGGTGGCCATACGTTGCCGCGGCCTCTGAAGCAGCAGTGTAGATGCTCTCCATGATTCCCTGCAACTTGGAGTCTACCTCCTCAAACGTCCAGGAAAGGTGCTCGGCGTTCTGGGACATCTCAAGACCGGAAACAGCTACGCCGCCTGCGTTTGCAGCCTTGCCAGGTGCGAAGAAGACGCCGTTTTCGATGAGGTAATTGGTTGCCTCGAGGGTGGTTGGCATGTTAGCGCCCTCAACGACGTACTTGGCACCGTTAGCAACAAGTTTCTGCACGTCAGCAAGCTCGAGCTCGTTCTGAGTTGCGCACGGCATGGCGATGTCACACTTCTGGCTCCAAGGACGCTCTCCTGGGAAGAAAGTAGCGGAAGGACGTGCGTCGGCGTACTCCTTGATGCGGGCGCGACGAACCTCCTTGACGTCTTTCAGCAGCTCAACGTCAATACCCTCAGGGTCATAAACATAACCTGAGGAGTCAGAAACGGTCACCACGGTTGCTCCCAGCTGCTGTGCCTTCTGGGCAGCGTAGGTAGCAACGTTTCCGGAGCCGGAGATGCAGACCGTTTTACCTGCGAGCGCATCGTTCTTCTCGGCAAGCATGTGGGTGAGGAAGTAAACCGCACCGTAGCCGGTTGCCTCGGTGCGAGCGAGGGAGCCGCCGAAGGAGAGGCCTTTGCCGGTCAGGACGCCGGTCCACTCGTTGCGGAGGCGCTTGTACTGGCCAAACATGTAGCCAATCTCGCGCGCGCCAGTGCCAATGTCACCAGCTGGAACATCGGTGTTTGGGCCAATGTGACGAGCAAGCTCGGTCATGAACGACTGGCAGAACGCCATAATCTCGCGGTCGGACTTGCCCTTTGGATCGAAGTCAGAGCCGCCCTTGCCGCCGCCCATTGGAAGCGTGGTCAAAGAGTTCTTGAAGATTTGCTCGAAGCCGAGGAACTTCAAGATAGACAGGTTAACTGTTGGATGGAGACGAAGGCCGCCCTTGTAAGGTCCAATTGCGGAGTTAAACTCGATGCGGTATCCGCGATTAACCTGAACGTTGCCAGCGTCGTCAATCCAGGGGACGCGGAACATAACAATGCGCTCTGGCTCAACAAGACGCTCAAGCAATGCGGCTTTCTCGAACTCTGGATGAGCATCAAGTGCAGGTTGGATGGTGGTAAGAACTTCTTTTGCTGCCTGGATAAACTCAGGCTGATCTGCGTAACGCTCTTCAAGCTGTGCGATTACCTTAGATGAATAGCTCATGAAACCCCTTTCGAAGTGGTTACGAATAGCATAGTCATCGATTGTTTCGATTACATAACAAAATTGAAAAATCTAATTGACGAAAAATTAGTTCAAAAAGATTGCAATTTCTTCTTGCTCTTAGGCGATTTGTCACCTATACTTTTCTCTCGGCTCGGGGTGTAGCGCAGCTTGGTAGCGCAACTGCTTTGGGAGCAGTGGGTCGCTGGTTCGAATCCAGTCACCCCGACCATTTTTTTCTTTTTGCTTTGCCCTTGCGGCGGTAGTTCAATTGGTAGAGCATCAGCCTTCCAAGCTGACTGTTGCGGGTTCGAGTCCCGTCCGCCGCTCCATAAAATTTCCTATTTTAAATTATCCCCTGTTCAAGGCATAATTCTGAATATTTATCCCGCCTTTTGTTTCTTCATAGGTGCTGGTGGTTATTTAGACGAGTTAGCGATTTTTTCCGCGGTTATCTCTGTTTTTACAGACATCTTATTAGCAATTTTCCTCTTTACTTGTCATAATCAATTTTTGATTTATTTCCTTGAATATTCATGCAATTAAATTCATTTCCATGCATACGTAATTTTTGAGCTCAAAATTATGTGCCGAAAAAGGTAAAAAACGCGTTTAGTTGAGTTACGTCTCAAAAAGTGGTGTAAGGCTATTTCCTTACTACCTTCTAGCCTACA
>USKU01000003.1 GCA_900555335.1 uncultured Atopobium sp.
AGCCCTCAACAATGCCCTTAGCATCAAAGAAATCGTAAGCTGGATACTTAGCGTTCCAGGTGTCATCAGCTGGGCGACCAACTAATACGCCACAGACGTAACTGGGTTCATCTGGCTGGCTCTTATCCTTATGTCCAAAGAGCACACGACCCAGCTCATACATGGCAATATTAGAGACACCATGAGCAAGGTTGTATGCAATAGAGCGCAGAAGACCTGGAACAATGGAGCGACGCATCTCAGACTGGTCAGCAACAAGTGGGCTCATAACCTTTACAGGGACGCCTCTTCCCTCTTCGCTCATACCAAGCTTAGAGAGGTCATCTGGACTTGCAAACAAATATGACTTTGTCTCGTTGAGGCCAAGGGAGCGCAGCGTACGGCCAATCTTTCTAATCTGACGCTGATCTGAAGTCAAACCGCCTGCATGGTTTCTAGCAGCAGGAAGCGTAGCCTCAATATCACCTTCACCCCACAGGCGAACAATCTCCTCAATAAGGTCAACCTCGCGCGTAAGATCTGGGCGGTTTGTAGGAGCAATAACGCTCAGCTCTCCGTTGTCTGCTGGAGCAACCTTGCAGCCAAGGCGCGTAAGGCGAGAAACCATAAACTCTTCTGGAATTTGAGCACCTGCAAGGGCGCAGACGCGCTCTGGGCGAAGCGTAATAGTTACTGCCTCTTTTACCTTTGGATATACATCAACAATACCAGGGCAAACCTCAGCACCACAGCACTCCTCAAAGAGTGCTGCTGCAATATCTGCAACAGATGCGCAACCGTTTGGATCCACAAGACGCTCGTAGCGAATAGAAGCCTCGCTCATCAGATCAAGGTTTCTGCTGGTACGGCTAATGTGGCCGTTATCAAAGACAGCGGATTCCAAAAGGACATCAACGGTATTCTCGGTAATTTCAGAATCCAGGCCACCCATAACACCTGCAAGTGCAATAGGAGTCTTACCGTTATCTGTGATGACCGTCATATCGGACGTGAGCTCGCGGTCTTCTCCGTCAAGCGTCACAATGTGCTCACCGTCTTCTGCAGCGCGAACCACAATGTGGTACTTGCCATCTTCCTTGGTAAGTTTTCCGAGGTCAAAAGCATGCAAAGGCTGGCCGGTCAGGTACATCACGTAGTTAGTAACATCAACAACGTTATTGATTGAGCGGCCACCACAAGCCGTAACGCGACGAGCAAGCCACTCAGGGCTTGGGCCAATCTTGACGTTACGAACCACGCGAGCAGTGTACCTTGAGCAGAGCTCGAGGTCAGCAATAGTAACATCAACCTGCTCAGATGCATCTGCGCCAGACTCAGACGTAACACGTGGAAGCTCAATGTGGGTGTCAGTGTCATACATTGCAGAAACCTCAACAGCCATACCAGTCATAGAAAGGCAGTCGGGGCGGTTAGGGGTAATCTCGCAATCAAGAACTACATCAGACATGCCCAGGTAATCCGTAAGAGGTACACCAATTGGAGCATCCTCGGGAAGAATCATAATGCCGCTCTGGTCATCACCAAGACCAAGCTCGCGAGAAGAGCAGTTCATGCCGCAAGACTCAACGCCACGCAGCTTGGACTTTTTAATCTTAAAGTCTCCAGGAAGTACCGCACCAATCATTGCCGTAACAATGTGGTCTCCCTGATTAAAGTTCTGAGCACCACAAACAATCTGTAGAGGAACAGGATTTCCGTCCTTATCTACATTGTTATTGCCAACGTCAACCAGGGTAACGTACATGTGATCAGAATCAGGATGAGGCTCTTTGCTTACAACCTGAGCAGTAACAACATGGTCAAGATTTGCGCCGACACGCTCTACCGCTTCAACCTCAGTACCAGTACGCACAAACTCGCGCTCAAGGTCTTTTGGGTCCTGAGGAAGATCAACGAGCGTCTTCAGCCATTCATAAGATACACGCATGTGATTGCCTTTCTAATAAGACGCCGATGATTAGAACTGACGCAGAACTCTCTGGTCACCAGAGATGAGCATACGCAGGTCAGGAAGGTCATAACGAAGAGCGGCAACACGCTCAACACCAATGCCAAAGGCAAAGCCTGTGTACTTCTCGGAATCAATACCACAGTACTTGAAGACATTAGGGTCAACCATGCCGCAACCAAGAATCTCAAGCCATCCCGTATTCTTGCAGAAGCGGCAGCCCTCGCCGTGGCAAACGCCACAAGAAACGTCTACCTCACAGCTTGGTTCAGTGAATGGGAAGAAATGAGGACGATAGCGTGTTGCACGATCTTTGCCAAAAATCTCTCGAGTAAAGTGGTCAAGCGTGCCTTTGAGATCACCGAAGGTAATGCCCTCATCAACAACAAGTCCTTCCATCTGCGTAAACTGTGGCAGGTGGTTAGCATCTGCGGTGTCAGGACGAAATACCGTACCAGGACAAATCATGTAAATAGGAGGCTCTTTTGTCTCCATGGTGTGTACCTGAACGCCAGAAGTCTGTGTACGAAGAAGGACGTCAGACTCGCCCAGTACGTGCGACTCTTTTCCTTCTGGTGCATTATCCACTACGTAGAACGTGTCCTTACCAGAACGGCTCGGGTGATCCTCTGGAGCATTCAGAGCTGTGAAGTTGTAGTAGGTAGTCTCAACATAAGGGCCCGTCTCAATGGTGTAGCCCATGCTGATAAAGATGTCTTCCATCTCCTCACGTACCTGCTCAATAAGGTGCTGGGTACCAGGATTCAAGCGACGACCTGGAAGGGTAATATCAGTTGCCTCCGCATTAAGCTGGGCTTCAAGAGCTTCTCGCTTTAATGCAAGCTGACGCTCACGAATAGCGGTCTCAACATTAGCGCGAACAGTGTTTGCAAGATGACCCATTTGAGGGCGCTGGTCTGCGGGAACCTGACCCATCATACGCATAATTGCTGTAAGAGAGCCCTTCTTTCCCATTGATGCAACGCGCACCTTTTCAAGTGCTTCAAGGTTTGTTGCCTTAGCAATTCCTTCAAGTACTTGCTCGCGAATTGCCGAGAGTTCCTCAGACATTCCCATGTAATTACCCTTTCAATAGAAAACCGTCCCTGAGCGCATGCCCAAGGACGGAAAATTTCCGCGGTACCACCTCGGTTGATTGCACAGTTTTCTCTCTGCGCAATCCACTTTGAAGCCTAGTCTCGTTAGGCAGACGACTTCCCTACTGAGCAGTAAATTGCCGTTCAAGTTGTAGCTCGGGAGTGAACTCTACCAGCGTTGTGAAGGTGTTTCTCAGCCACGAACACCCTCTCTGTTCACAACGTGCTCCGGCAAACCTCTCCGTCAACGCACTTTGTTCAGAGTATCACACTGTGCGAGTTTTGAGCAGCAGCACAACCCTTTTTACCAGAAAGATAAACAAAAGCGTAACAACCGCGAGAAGAACGATGGTTCCTCCAGGTTTAAGGCCAAGCTCATAGGAGACAACAAGTCCACCAAGCGAGGTCAGCATACCCACCGTGCTTGCATACAGACAGCATTGCTTCCAGCTGCGGGAAATCTGCAGAGCGCAGGCAACAGGAACCACCATCATGGATGAAACAATAAGTGAGCCAACTGTTCTTGCTGCTACGGCAACCACCAAAGCTACTGCGATAACAAAGCCAAAGTTAATAAGACTTACGGGCACACCAACACAACGGGCATGACGCTCATCAAAAGACATCAAGAAAAGTTCTTTTCTAAGGAAGAAGCAGAATGCGACTGCAAGCACACTGATGGCCACAATCATCTGAACTTCTTGCTCGCTTACGGTCAGGATAGAGCCAAACATGAAGCTGTTGAAGCTTGACGAGTTAGGAACAAAACCAGACAACACACCTGCTAGACCAATACCAGCTGCCATCACAATGGCAACTGCAAGCTCTGACTGGTCTTTGAAGTGACGACGTACTCCCTCTACGCAAAGAGCACCACCCAAACAAGCGGCAATTGCTCCGGCAACAGGATTAATACCTGCAATCATGCCGCCTGCAACACCTGCAAGAGAAGTATGTGAAAGCGCATCGCCAATCATAGAAAGGCGCTTCAATACAACCGTAACGCCTACCAGCGGAATAATTGCTCCCAGAAGAATTCCCACAAGAATTCCTCGCTGCATAAATACGTATTCAAACATTTATGCCCTCCTCTCAAGCGAGTCTTGGGCATCTTGAACAACGTCTGACGCAGGACCAAGTGACTCATTCAGCGCAAAATCATCCAATTTTCCACGGTTATGATCGTGGACGTGGTGTGAATCAAGATCACAATGTGCTCCATGAACGGCGCAGTGATTATGACCGTGACCCCTACCTACAATTTCTGTAGCTTTGTGGTCAGCAACTTCAACAACTCGACAAGCCAGTGCATCAAGAGCTGCAAGATCATGCGTAACAATAAGTACCGCAAGATCTCGAGCTGCATGGGCTTCTCGCACTAGGCTATAGAAATGATTGCGACTCTCTTTATCAAGACCAGTTGTAGGCTCGTCCAAAATGAGCAATGAAGGGTTTCCAACCAGCGCGCAGGCAAGACGAACTCTCTGGAGCTGTCCTCCAGAGAGTTCCCTAATAATACGCGTGGAAAAATCAGTCATACCTACAAGGTCAAGTGCCTCAAGCGTGCGCTCGCGACGCTCTTTTGCGCTCATCTTTACCTTTTTGGCACGAGCATACTGACTTGCATCTACTAGCTCGACGACGCTTGCAGGAAAGCGATTAACCGATTCTGAAGGAAGCTGTGGGACATAGCCTACACGCTCCCAATCCTTAAACCGAGTCGAGGGCGTTCCAAAAAGAAGTGATTTGCCACTTGTTGGCTCAAGCTCACCCACCACAATTCGAGAGAGCGTAGATTTACCAGCTCCGTTATCACCAATAAGCGCGCAAATCTCACCTTGATGAACGTCTAAATTTACATCGTTCAAAACGCGTGTTTTCTTGTATGAGAAACTCACGTCTTGAAGCGAAACGGCTATCTGACTTTCCTGCAACACGTCCTCCAAACATCCAGCCTAAGCTGGCAACACACTATGCGAGAGCGCCCTCAAGAGCCTTGAGGTTCTCGCGCATAACAGAGAGGTAATCCTCGCCTGCCTTAAGCTCCTCGTCAGTAAGACCCTCAAGTGGGTTGAGCTCTTCAACACGAGCGCCTGTTGCCTCAGCAATTGCTTGAGCAACCTTAGGACTTACCAGTTCCTCCGTAAAAATAACCTTTACATTATGCTCTTTTACGAACTCAGTAATCTCTTTCATTTCCTGAGCATTTGGCTCAGCATCTGCCTCAACACCCTCAATAGGCATCTGAGTGAGACCATAAGCCTCGCACAAATAACCAAATGCCTGGTGAGAAACAACAATGGTCTTGTTAGGTAGTGAATCCAGACCCTTATGGAACTCATTATCAAGCGTATCAAAGTCTGCATTTGCTTTATCAAGATTGGCAGCATACTCTGACTTGTGCTCAGAGTCCTTCTCGGAAAGGGCATCACAAATATTCTTCATCTGAATCTTTGCATTCAGAGGGCTCAGCCAAACGTGAGGGTCAGTTCCGCCATGGTCATGGTCGTGATCGTGGTCATGGTCATCTTTCTTCTCCTCATGATCGTGATCATCGTCCTCTTCAAGCTCAAGAAGTTTGACGTCTTTGCTGGTCTCAACTGCTGTAAGTTTTGTACCAGAACCAAGTCCATCAAGTACGTCCTTGACCCAGTGCTCCATACCAGCACCGTTGTAAATCAAGAAGTCTGCTTCCTGGATAGTCTTCATATCCTTGCTGGATGGCTCCCAATCATGTGGCTCAGTACCTGCTGGAACGAGGCATGTTACCTCAGCATGATCGCCAGCAATGCGCTTTGCAAAATCGTACATAGGATAAAAACTTGCAACAATGCTGAGCTTCTTCTGGTCTTTATTATCAGAAGCTCCTTCTTGCTTTTGAGCCTCAGGCTTGCAGCCAGCAAGAATAGCACTCACGCCAAAAGCGGAAGCTACAAGTGCGCTACGACGAGAAACGGTTGGATTCAAATTCATGTTACATCTCCCAAAACTATAAAAACCAATACGGTGTAGTGCCAAATTCTTCAAACAAAATCGCGCGATTGTCCTCACTACCAAGCATAAAAACATGGCGAGAAACCCATGTTTCTCCTCACTTCTTTGCCTTTCTACTCACTTCTCATCATCTGAACATGCATTCATGCTTCCCCTTTAGCACGAAAGCGGGCTGTCTTCCGACAGTCCGCTTTCTAAAAGTTAGCCTTAGTATACATATTCCAATTAAAGTCAACGAAAAATCTTTTATCTTTTCCGTAAACGGAATTGGAATAAACAAGTTAACTGTTTTATCTCTTGCTAACCTACTGATCTTTCTCCGCGTACGGAGTAATTATCAGATTTCCACTATTATACTCACCCAAATAAACCTCTGAAGCAGACTTATAACCTTGACGCTGAAGTTCTTTTTCAAGCCAATTTTCTTCCAAATCAAGCGCATCAAGAATATTTGTCTGAACTTGTCCATCAGTGATAAGAGGGAACCTAACGTTCTCTTCTCCATGTTGAACAATAATCAACTGTCCATTTTGCTCAAGAATGGCACGCTTAACGTCTGAGATATAATTCACTCCTGCCTGGCGAAGCTTCAGCGACACATCGTAGGCAGTGAGACCCATAGACCTACAGTTGTCTACAAGCAGCTTGCCCTTATCAATAACAATAACAGGACGTCCATCAATCAACTGCTTGACCAGCATATTGTTTGTTCTCAACCATTTGAGAACCATAACAATAATGAGCCAAATAAGCAGGACAAGGGTGAACTGCAAAATGGTAATTGAACTGTTGTAGATCATGCCGCCAACAATGCCGCCAAGTACAAAGTTTTGAACCTGGTCAATTGCTGCAGTTGGTGCTAGGTTTCCTTTTCCGCTGACGTTAATTGCCAGAACAAGCGAGAAAAGACCGATGCACAATTTAATGGCAACTTCTAAATAAAAGTTCATCGATCTACTCCTCTACATGCTTAATGTCATTACCAATGAGATTGATCTGTTCAATGACATAGTCATTCTCGGTATTTTTCAAAACGTGATAATACTTACCGTCAACCTCAAGATACGAGGGATTTCCCTGGCTATCAAAGGCAACGTACACGTGGTCAAAATCAACCTCAAGACGTCGAGCGAAGCTTTCTTGTGAGGAAACAATTGACTCATAGTGCTTACTTGCCTGATTAACCTCTAGCACACGATCAAGCTGTAGAAGTCCAAGAAAAATTAATGAGAACAGCGCAATAAGCGCCAGCTCACGATACTTAGAATTCTTTCTATCACGCATGTAATGCACAAGCGAGAAGATCATTAGAAGTGCAACAAGGCCAAATAGAACAAGCTGAGTCCAGTCAAATACTGTCGCATGGTGAATTAAATAGTTATGGGAATAGAACTCCATAGGCTTCCTTTAGTTTGCATTACTCAAGATCTGCTGCTTAAGCCTTGAAGACACTCTTTCCACCAAGGAACGTCTCTTCAAGCTGAAGATCTTTTGTAATAACAATAAAGTCTGCGTCATATCCAGGACGAATGAAGCCACAAACATCATCAATTCCACAGGAGCGAGCTGGGTTTTCTGAAGCCATACGAACCGCTTCTTCAGCAGAAACAATACCCCAGTCAAAGACGTTCTTCACGCCTTCAAACAGACGAAGGATTGAACCGGCTAGGCTGTGAGACTCATCCATCAGACGAGCAGTTCCGCCTTCAACCACAACGGGGAAATCGCCAAGTTTGTACTGTCCATTAGGCATACCACCTGCACGCATGCAGTCTGTAATAAGAACGGTATGGTCATATCCCTTTGCATTTACCAGAGCGCGAACAGCAATAGGATTAAGGTGATGGCCGTCGCAAATAGCCTCTGCATAGGTACCGTGGGTGGTCATTGCAGCACCAACCATACCTGGCTCACGGTGGTGAAGACCGCTCATGCCGTTATAGGTATGAACAAAGATGTCTGCACCAGCGTTTACGCAGGCAAGAGCTTCCTCATACGTTGCATCGGAGTGACCAAGTGCCACATGAACACCGCGGTCTGCCATCTCTGCACAGAACTCTGGAGCGCCATCGCGCTCTGGAGCAATAGCAATCTTGGCAATCCAGCCATCAGCGCGCTGCTGCCACTCATCAAAGACATCTACATCTGGATCAAGGAAGTAAGCAGGATTCTGAGCGCCCTTGTGTTTCTCGGTAAAGAAAGGTCCCTCTAGGAAGATGCCCTGGATGCGAGCAGCATCAATACCGTTTGCCGCAATTCCCTCTGCTGCATCAGCAACAGACTCACAAGCATCGCCAGTTTGCTCAACACTTGCGGTCAGTGTTGTTGGAAGCCAAGAAGTTACACCGTTAGAGAGCAAACCCTGGGCAATCTCAATGACGCCATCAGGATCGCAGTCCATAATATCGTGGTCCAGGAAGCCATGGATATGTGTATCAACAAGGCCAGGTGCCACCCAAGAACCAGTGCGGTCAATAATCTCGCAGTCAGGCTTCTCTTTAGTGAAATGACCAAATACACCGTCTTCTACGAGCAAATATCCTGGACCAGAAGTTGCTCCTGGCAAAAAGAACTTATCTGCTTTAACTGCAAATGTACTCATACGTACCTCAATCATTCTCAAAAGGACGCGCCATAGGCACGTCCTTCTTAGTAATTCCTATAGTGAGTGAATTGTAACACCCTTAACCACTCGATTAACCTGACCAGTTGGAGAAGGTGTGTCCGGTTTGTTATTGACACGAACTGAGTTCAAGAGTGCCACCACTTGAGCAACCATTACAAAAGGCAGAGCCAAATAAGGTGCTGGTAGAGGCTCTGTAAATACTGGAAGACTAAACGTTCTTCCCGTAAAGTTTGTTTCCCCCTCTTGCTCAATACCAATGATCAGAGCAGCAATCTGGTCTCCCTTAATCTCGTCAAGAATATCCAAATCATATTGACGCGTATAAGGGTTATTGGAAACAAAATCAAACACCAGGGTGTGCTCGTCGACAAAAGACTTTGGTCCGTGGCGATATCCCATCGAGGAATCCCACGACGTTGCATTAATACCAGCTGCAAGCTCCAAAATCTTAAGCTGGGCCTCATGAGCAAGACCCACAAAAGGACCAGAACCCAAATAAGTAATACGGTTGAAATCGCTCTTGAGCCACTCAGCAATCTCTTCCTCGCGCTCAATTACCTGCCTACCCAGCTCAGCAGCATCAGAAATCCAAGCCTTCTTCTGTGAGTCATCAGTGCTATCAAATACAAGAGTTGCAAGAAGTGTCATACAGCTATAAGAGCCGGTCATAGCAAAGCCCTGGTCATTTGCGCCAGGAATAAGAAGAAGCAGCGTATCGTCTTTACCTGCGGATTCAACAGCAAGTTTTCCTTCAGGAGCGCAGGTAATATTGATAAGCAAAAGATTTTTAACAATCTTGCGAGCAATATTTACAGCAGCAAGACTCTCTGGACTATTACCAGAGCGTGCAAAAGAAACCAGGACCGTTGGATCATCTGGATCAAGGCTGCCATAAGGATCAGAAACAATATCAGTAGTTGCAACAGACGCAAACTCAAAAGAGCTCTTCTCGCCATGAGAACGAAGATACGGAGTAATGGTATCGCCTACATAAGCCGAGGTACCTGCACCCGTAAAGACCACGCGGGTACGACGGCCCTCGCCAAGATTGCGAGCACGCTCGACAAACTTTTTAATTGCAGAAAGGTTCTCCTGATAAATGCCAAAGGTAGATACCCAAAGCTCAGGCTGCTGCTTAATCTCGGCAGTTGTAATATGAGCGCCTAGTGCCTTTAGCTCTTCTTGGCTCTTCTTAAACATTGATATCCCTTCTCACAGCTATTTAACTGCGTGTATGTACAATTTTGTATCTAAACTGATCCGCACGAGCCACGCTTAGTGTGAACTCAACAATAATATTTCTGTCATTGTACGTTGTGCGCGTAAGGCTCAAAACAGGCGAGCCTTCAGAAATTTGCAATAAAGTGGCGTCATCCGAGCGAGCAATTGAAGCCTTGAACTCCTCTTCTGCTACGCCAATCTTTATGTTGTAGTCTTCTTCGAAAATTTGGTAGAGAGATTTTTGCTCAACATCATGAGCAGTGAGCGAGAAAAACTGTGAAACTGGAAGGTAGGTAACTTCCAGCATCATGGGCACAGTATCAGCGCTTCTTAAACGTTTGATGCGGAAGAGTTTCTCGCCAAGAATAACGTGCATATGCTGGGCTAAGAACTTATTAGCCTCAATACTGTCAAACTCCAGAATAGTTGTCTTAGGAACGCGGCCCAACTGACGCTGCTGGTCAGTAAAGCTATAGCCGCCCATAAGGTCTGTTGCACGCTCAGAAACGTCTGCAACAAAGGTACCACGGCCACGCTGGCGATAAATGAGCCCCATGTGTTCAAGCTCTTGCAGGGCAAGTCTTACCGTGGTGCGAGAAAGTCCATAGGAATCGGAGAGCTCACGCTCAGAAGGAAGTGGATCGTCTGGATCCATCTCGTTCTCAATACGATAGCGCAACATATTTGCGAGCTGCTCGTAGAGTGGTTGTCTTCCCATAAAGGACGTCATTGAACTCTCCTATAAAAAGACGGGTGCCCACAAAGTGGACACCCGTCACACTTACTTAACCCCAAATATATGGGAGAACGCCAAAGCCAGAACCAAGAAGTGCAATTACCAGGAGTAGGCAGATGCACATAATTGGAGTCCAGTTACGCTTTGCCATGAGGTAGTACAGGCAAAGGGTAAGAGCCAGTGGAATAAGCTTTGGACAAACGCCGTCGAGGATCTTCTGGATGTCAATGGAGACAGGAGAAGTAACTTCCTCGCCAACAGTTACCAGGTTAACGCCATTGCCGACTGGAGCGATAGCAGTGGTGCCATCCTTACCGTCAGCAGTCTTGCCGCCGATGAACATAACGGACTTAGGATCCTTCTTGTAGTCAGCATAGGAACCCTTAGCAAAGAGAGCCTTGTCATACTGACCAGAAGCAAGCTGCTCATCAGAAAGAGTTACCTGAGAAAGAACAACACTGTGTGTCTCACCGTTAGGGATGTTTGCGCCAGCGCCAAGCTTAGTTCCGCCGTAGCAGACAACAAGGCAGCCAACAACAAAGACACCGAGGATAGAAGCAGCACGAGTGAACTCTTTTGCGTTCTCGGTAAGCAGAGTAATTGCGTCAGTACCCATCTTGTAAGAAAGGTTCATCAGCCAATAACGTACAGCAAACTGTGCGATGTTGAAGATGATGAGGAACAAGAATGGTGCAAAGACGTTGCCGGAGATTGCCATATTAGAGGTAATACCAGCTGTAATTGGTACAAGAGTGAACCAGAACAGTGCGTCACCAATGCCGCCCAGAGGACCCATTGCAGAAACACGGACTGCACGAATGGTTGGGATATCCAGCTTGTTCTGCTCAAGAGAGAGAACAATACCCATAACAAAAGTGACCAAGAATGGGTGGGTATTGTAGAACTCAAGGTTGTGACTCATGGAAGCAGCAAGGTCATCCTTGTTGTCGCCGTGAATCTTCTCAAGACCAGGAAGGATACCGTAAAGCCAACCAGCTGCCTGCATTCTCTCGTAGTTGAAGGAAGCCTGCAGGAACAGGGAGCGCCATACCATCTTGTTGAGCGTCTTCTGATCAAGTGGCTCAGCAGGAGTGGTGTTCTGATAGGTATCAGGAATATTAAATGCCATCTTCGAAGTCACCTCCAGCAACAACAGCAGGAGCAGCATTCTTCATCTTGGTCTGGAGCTGGTAATCCCAGAATGCGATACCAAAGCCGATGAGAGCAAGAAGCAGAAGTGCTGGACCAGAGAGCTCAGGAATGCTGATAAATACGATTGCAGCTGCAAAGCCCATGAGGAAGAAGCCCCAAAGCTCGCGAGAAACCATAACCTTCAGCAGGATTGCAAAGCCGACGAAGCGCATCATGCCACCAGCGACGGACAGTGCATTCATGAGCCACTTTGGAATTGCAGTGGTGATCTGAGTGCCAAATGCAGCACCACCCAGGAAGAACAGGGTAACAATGACACCAAAGAAGAGACCAAGAGCAGCCATTGCACCATAGTTGATACGAGCAATTCCCTTAGGATCGGCCTTCTCGGCGTATGCATCAGCAGTTGCCATTACAGGAGACATAATGGTAAAGATGATGGTTACTGCATACTGACCAAGCAGAGAGAATGGAATTGCTGCAGCTACAGCGGCCATTGGCTCAAGCTTAGTAGTGATTGCAAAGACTGCAGACATAATGCCGCCGATAACAGCGTTAGGTGGCTGAGCACCACCAACAGGCATGTTGCCGATGGTCATAAGCTGATAAGTACCACCAACAATGAGACCAGTCTGAACGTCACCAAGAATCAAACCAACCAAAAAACCAGTTACGATTGGCTGGTAAAGAGACTCGAGGAAACTAAACTGATCGATGCCAGCGATAAACGCAACGATGAAAATTAATAACACCTGAATAGGGCTAACATCCATCTTAACTCCTCCTTTCAAACACACCATAACTACCGATGACGATGATCGGCAGACTATCCGAATACCTTTGCCAACCTGCTAGAAACGTTGCACCATTGCAACTTTTTGTAATCTCTACCAGGAAGCTGCGCGCAAAACTTACTCGAATAGCTTTGAGATATCCTCGACCGGGGTCGTAGGAACACGCCTAATCTCTAGAGTCACCCCCAATTCCTGAAGCTCACGAAAGGCAGCGACGTCCTTATCGTCTACCGCCACACTTGTGGCGACCTGTCGCTTTCCCTCAGCCATGTGCATATTGCCGATGTTCACTTTTTTGATTGGAACACCGCCCTTAACCAGAGTGAGGACATCCTCTGGATTCTCGGCAACAAGGAAAATGTGCTGGCTTGCTGAAGCCTTGTGGATAACATCGATAGTTTTCTGGAGCGTAAAGTACCTGGTTGCAACACCGTTTGGTGCAGCCATATCCATGAGGCCCTGACGCATCTTATTGCCTGCAACCTCGTCATTAGCAACAAGGATGAGATTTGTTCCAAGGGTACCGTTCCACTGAGTAGCAACCTGACCATGAATCAAACGATTATCGATTCGAGCAAGCTTGATATCTGGTTCTCCCATAACAAGTTCTCCTCTCTTTACGCGCACACTTGTGCGTGCTATCTGCGATTTTCATCGCACTACTCGCAACTTGCGCTGCGTGTTTTACTGCAAATTTATTTATTGTTGGAAACGCTGATTAACGCCCAACGATCCAACGTGATGACCACATTTGGAGCAAATTCAACATCTACTGTTTCTTTTTTGACGTTTTTAACTACGCCATACATTCCGCTGTTAGTCTTAACTTTCTGACCTGCATGAAGATTCTTCAGAAACTCTGAAGTTGTTCCCGCCTTTTTAGAAGAGGCTCTCCAAATAAAGAAGGAATAAATAAGGCCCAAAATTACTAAGAACGCGAGAAGAACAATGGATGAAGCAAGAATGTTCTCTGCTAGATTTGCCATGTGCATCTCCTTAACTCAACAACAAAACGCTACTTAAATACCATCGTCTCCGAAGATGTCATCTTCTGACTCAATCTCAAGCTCAAGACGCTTATGAACAACTCCCTGGCTACCAGCTAAAACAGCAGTCTCAACCAGCTCTTCAAGAGAGGTATCTGCCATACGACTACCAAGTGTTTCAAGAAGCATAGGAAGATTTGTACCGGTAACAACTTCTACGTTTGAATAACTCTGAGCAATAATCATTGCCTGATTAAAAGGTGTTCCGCCAAGCAGATCGCAGAAAACCAGCACACCGTCAGTAGTGTCAAGAAGATCGGAAATTGTTGCAGAAAGAGTTTCTGGGTATGTTGCAGCACCGGCTTCAATAAAAGGAACGGGAACAAAAGCTTCTTGCTCACCAGCAATCATCTTTAAAGCATCAGCAAGTCCGTTTGCAAAAGTTCCATGACCAGTTAAAACGCAACCTACCATGTCAAACTCCTTTCAAAGAGTTGGAAACTATCTGGAGAGCTACACGGAAAACTAGGGGGTGTTGAAGCTTCTCTCTAAGTGGTAGATACCAGATAACAACCTAACATAAGTATAGTCTAGTGAGCATCTTGTGATGTGTACGTTAACAATCGGCGGCTTAACGGTACTATTTTTACCGTAAACGGTACACACGTTGTTATTTTCGCAGGTAGATATATGGATAAATTGTGACGATGCACTAAAAAATTTAGAGCTATCCTTGAAAAATGAGAAGTTCTTATAACGCACCTTTATACGTAATAAATGTAGTAAACAACCCTAAAATCCTGCTCAAATATGGTGAGAAAATAAAATTGGTATTAAGAAATTATGTACTGGTATCTTTTTTTAGAACATCTAAAGAAATTATTCTTGATGGCTCTTTGGTTAAATAGATTTAATCCAATTTCATTTGCAGCGGCACTGTTCCATAGTGTTTCTCGCCCCTGCTTTCCTCTGAGCACTTTGTGTGCACTGTCTTTTAGACGAGGTGATATGCGTGATTGTTACCGTAACACTCAATGCATCCATTGATAAGGCGTACTACCTGGACTCTCCTGTTGTAGATGGAACGGTACACAGAGTCTCGGTGGTAGATAACAGCGCGGGTGGCAAGGGTCTTAATGCCTCACGAGCCATTACCACCCTTAACTACCCCGTTTGTGCCACAGGATTTGTAGGCGGCAATAACGGTAGATACCTTGTTGAGCTGGCTCATAAAGATGGTATTACCAGCGATTTTATTTATACTGAGCAAGAAACCCGCTCATGCATTAATATCCTGGAGCCAAGCGGGCAATCAACTGAATTCTTAGAGCCTGGACAGCCTGTACTTCCTGAAGAATTCCTTGCTTTCAAGGCAAAGCTTGTCCAGCTTACCAACGAAGCCGAAGTTGTTACCTTTAATGGCAGTATTCCCAAGGGCATTTCTGCCGAAAATTACAAAGAACTTATTGAAGAGACCATGGCTGCGGGCGTGCCTTGCATTGTAGACGCATCCGGTGCACTGCTCACCTCCTGTATTGATGCGCTTCCTACCATGATCAAACCAAACACCGATGAAATCGGCCAACTTCTAGGAAGAGAAGTAACTACAGAAGACCAGGTCATTGAGGCAGCTCGGGAGCTGCACAAACGCGGCATTAAAATTGTAGTTGTATCGCTTGGTGCAAAAGGTGCACTCATGGTTTCTGATGAAGGAACCTTTAGAGCAAATCCTCCAAAAATTGAAGCTATCAATCCTGTTGGTGCAGGAGATACCCTTGTTGGCTCATTTGCTGTTGCACTTGCTCAGCAAAAACCAACTTCAGAGTGTCTTACCTTTGCGCTTTCATGTGCTACCGCAAGTTGCCTATCTGCAGGTACCGGTCGCTTTGATCAAGATGTTGCAATTAAGATTCAGAAGCAGGTCACAATAAAAAAGATTGCTGAATAATATGCAGCAAGACGGGTTTCTCGCCAAAGGTTACAAAGACAAAACTATTTCTAGAAAACTTACGTAACAGAGTAAGAGAAACGTTACAATTTTTTCAGTCAATCAAAGAGCCCTTTGGGGCGAAAGGAGCAATAGATGTTCGTTACTACTAAGCAGATGCTTCTTGACGCACAGGCTGGCCATTACGCTGTTGGCGCCTTTAACGTTGAGAACCTTGAGTTTGTAATGGCTGTTGTTAAGGCAGCAGAAGAGCGCCGCTCCCCTGTTATTCTTCAGACCACTCCTGGAACCATCAAGTACGCAAGCCTTGATTACTTTGCTGCCATGGTTCGTTGTGCTGCTGAAGAGGCAACTGTTCCTGTTGCTCTTCACCTAGATCACGGTGATGGCTTTGATCGCTGCATCCAGGCAGCTCGTGCCGGTTACACCTCTGTCATGATTGACGGCTCTCACGTTCCATTTGAGGACAATATTGCACTTACCGCATCCGTAACCAAGTTTGCTGGCCCTATCAACCTTCCTGTTGAGGCAGAGCTTGGCAAAGTTGGCGGTAAAGAGGACGACGGCCCAGCCGTTGAGGGCGAGAACCCCTACACTGATCCAGACCAGGCTGAGGAGTTTGTCGCTCGCACTAACTGCACTTCTCTCGCAGTTGGCGTTGGTACCGCTCACGGCGTCTATCACGGCACACCTCACATTGAGCAGGGCGTCCTCAAGGCTATCCGCCAGCGTCTTGATATTCCTCTGGTTCTTCACGGTACTTCTGGTGTTCCAGATGACCAGGTAGCAGAAGCAATCCAGAACGGTGTTTGCAAGGTTAACTACGCAACCGAGCTCCGCCAGGTCTTTACCGCAGCCTTTATGAAGTACATGTCAGAAAACCCTGGCAACTTTGATCCAAAGAAGCCTTCCGTTCCTGGTATGGAAGCAATTACTCAGATTGTTGCAAGCCACATGGATAACCTGGGCTCTTCCCACAAGGCATAAGCGTCAAGGCATAGCCGTCGCACGTATCCTGCTTTTGCAGATAAACAAGGCGAGAAGATCGATTGGTCTTCTCGCCTTAGTGTTAGAAGCAAAGCGCTGTTAGAACTGAAGGCCTTAGCAAATCTTGCAAATCCAGTCTGCCTCTGGAGCCTCAATCTCGCCAGACTGAATGCTGGTCAGCGTGTTGCGGAGCTTAGACATAACTGGTCCAACAGCCTCCATACCAGCGCCAAAGACAATCTCTTTCTGGCCGTCAACAACTTTGCCAACAGGAGAAATAACAGCAGCAGTACCGCACATACCGCACTCAACAAACTGGTCAAGCTCGTCAAAGCGGACAGGACGCTCAATAACCTTCATACCAAGCAGGTCTTTAGCAACCGTTGCCAGAGAGCGGCGGGTAATAGAAGGCAAAATGGAATCTGTATAAGACTGTGGAATAACCAGGGTTCCCTCTTTATCAACAAAGAGGAAGTTTGCGCCACTGGACTCCTCAACATAGGTACGAGAGCCTGAGTCAAGATACATACTGTCTGCAAAGCCCTGCTCATGTGCCCAGGTGGTTGGGTACAGAGACATAGCGTAGTTGAGGCCAGCCTTGATGTTACCGGTTCCGTGAGGAGCAGCACGGTCATAAGGAGAAACGGTCAGTGCAACAGGAGCAACGCCATTGGAGTAATAAGCTCCAACTGGAGTGACCATAATACGGAACTCATAGGTAGGAGATGGCTTAACACCAACGGTATTGCCGGTACCAATCATAAATGGACGAACATACAGCGTAGCGCCCGTACCAAATGGTGGAACCCATGCTGCGTTTGCAGAAACAACCTCTTTAACAGCAGCGACAAATCTATCCTCAGGAAATGGTGGCATAACAAGGCGAGCTGCAGAGTCTGCCATACGCTGAGCATTGAGGTTAGGACGGAAGCAGACAATATCACCTGAGAGTGTAGTGTATGCCTTCAGGCCCTCAAAAACTTCCTGGCAATAATGGAAGATGTTTGCGCATTCAGACAGTGTAATGCTGTGATCGGTGGTAAGGCCGCCCTCATCCCAAGCACCGTCTTTGTAGTGGGCAACGTAGCTGTAGTCGCACTGCGTATATGCGAAGCCAAGTGCTGTCCAATCGATGTCTTTCTTCTCCACTGAGTTTGCCATGGCTTTCCTTTCTCCGTGGGTTTTAAAGAATGAACTTCATCATAAACATGCGGATATGAATACCTAGTCCTATTAAATAGTTTGTAACCGAATAGATATTTTGCGGTATAACGTACATGAACTGAAGGGAGCAAAAATGAATATCAACCTTAAGAGGACTTACGATGCACCAGAAGCTGACGATGGGTATCGCGTGCTAGTAGATAGACTGTGGCCTCGTGGTATTAAAAAAGAGAACCTACACGCTGATGAATGGGCTAAAACCATTGCTCCTACTACTGAGTGCAGAAAAGCATTCAACCACGATCCAGAGCACTTTGATAGCTTTGTGTCTACTTATACAGCTGAACTTGACAGCAATCCTGACGCAGATGCCTTTGTCGAACAGCTTAAAAAGCTTGATCAATCTACCGTGACACTGCTTTTCTCGGACAAAGACACTACGTACAACAACGCAGTAGTGCTCAAAAAGTGGCTTGAGACTAAGCTTAAGTAATACGCTTACCCAGCCACGCTTACATATCTTGCGAGAAGAACTCCTGGTAGAACTTCAATTCTTCAGGAGTATCTATGCTTGATGAGAATAAAATATCAGGCTCTGAGGCGCTAGTGTTCTTGTCAGCAGCGGCATCTGCAGAAGCAAGCAAGTTTGCCTGTCCAAGCAAACGCTTTAGCTGATGAGCGGCGCCTGCCCCACCGTCAAAAAATTCTACGTCTCCTAAAACAGAGCTAATTTGCTTCTTGATAAAGGGGTAATGGGTGCACCCAAGAACCACGGCATCTGCCTGGCCAGCATAATCTCCCAAAAGCTCGGTCAGGCGGTTATGCATTTGTTCTGAATTAGCCTTACCAGATTCAATAAGCTCCACCAAGCCTTCTCCTGGAATAGAGATAACCTTTGCAGAAGGATGCAGGCGTGACTCAAGGTTGTGGTACTTCTGCAAAGAGAGCGTTGCTTTTGTAGCCAGAACAACCACTGTTCCATGGGGATATGCAGTTACTGCAGGCTTAAGAGCTGGCTCAACACCCACAATAGGTACATGAGGATAGGTTGCCCTCAGCTCGTCTGCAGCAGCAGCTGTAGCAGTATTGCAAGCTATAACCAGCGCTTTAGCCCCCTCATCAATAAACTTTTTAGCAATAGCCGCAGAGCGCTGGGCAATCTGCGCTTTTGGTTTAGTGCCATAAGGAGCAAATGCAGAATCGCCAAAATAATGAAATTCCTCGTGAGGCATTTGGGCAACAAGGTGTTTAAGCACACTCATGCCACCAACGCCCGAGTCAAATACACCAATAAACTTATGAGGAGCTAAGTGAGCTTCCATTACAAACCTTTCAAACTGAATGTAAAGTATTTTATACCTTTATCATTCAAAGGTTGATTTACGTCACTCTTGGGTAGAATGCCAAAGATATGTTTTTAACGATTGGAGTTTCATGAGCAACGAAGGTAAAAAAGTAAAGGTCCACTACGTAGGCACTCTTGATGACGGAACTAAGTTTGACTCCTCCCGTGATCGCAACGAGCCACTGGCATTTACCTGCATGGCTGGTCAGATGATCCCAGGCTTTGATGAGGCTGTCAAAGATATGACCGTTGGCCAGATTGTTGATGTCCACATTCCAGCAGCAGAGGCATATGGCGAGCGCCATGAAGAGGCAGTGCAGCCTGTTCCCGTAGCTCAGCTACCAGGCTCTGAGAATCTTGTTGCAGGTCAGCAGGTTACTCTGGGCACCCCTGAGGGATACCCTGTTATGGCAACCGTTGTCTCTAACGACGGCACCACTATCGTCTTTGACACCAACCATCCAATGGCTGGTAAAGACCTTAACTTCAACATTGAGCTTCTCGAGGTTGAAGAGTAATCCACTCCCCCTTTATAGGGCGAGAAGGGCGTAGGTGCTTCTGGCATCTGCGCCCTTCCTTTTTGCGTCAAAGAGACATCAAAAAAGAGCTTGGTTGCATGCAACCAAGCTCTTTTACATAACAAGTTATGAGGGGCCAATACCTTAGCTTAGGACAACGCCGCCAAGCCAGCCCCACCTTGGAGTACTCAAAGCACCAAGCTGAGAAATCCAAGAACTCAAGCTCTGGCTTCTTACAATACCAGAGAGGCAGTGCCTGACCATGCCGCCACCAATGTAAATACCAACATGGCCGTAAATCAGAGCTGCAGCAGAACCACCAAGGGTTGGAACAGCAATAATCATGCCAGGCTCAATAGCGCTCTGATCAGTAGAGTAGCACCAGGAATAGTACATATCACAAGCGTTGCCATAGAAGGTGCCAACGCCTGCGTTTGAGAAGACATTAGAAACCCAAGCAGCACAGAAGCCAGCACCGGTAGATCCGGTATAGCCTGCAGCATTAACAACTGCAGCAGCAGAACCAGAACCAGCAGAAGAGGTTCCTCCTCCGCCACCGCCACCAGAGTAGCTACTACCACCACCGCTGTCGCTTGATGCAGCAGCACGTTGAGCAGCAACACGCTCTGCCTCCTGCTGAGCGGCAAGAAGTTCAGAATCACGCTGGGCAATAAGCTCTTTGACGTTGTCATCAAGATTTGCAACAACGTTTGCAGCGTCCGCCTGACGAGCAGAAATATCATTAAGCTGAGACTCCTGAGAAGCACGGAGATTCTCAAGTTCAGCCTTCTTATTCTCTAGCTCGGTCTTCTCGGACTGAAGAGCAGCCTTATCAGACTCAAGAGCGGCCTTCAGGTTCTTAACTTCCTCAATCATCTTCTGATCGGACTCAGAAATCTTGTCGAGGTAGTAAATATTAGAAGTGAGCTCCTCAAAGCTTGCAGAAGAAAGAATCATCTCCAAAGCACCAGCTGGACCAGCCTTGTAGTTGCTGGACATACGAGCGCCAAGTTCTTTTCTCTTCTCGGCAATCTGAGTTTCCTTTTCAGAAATCTCTTTCTGCTTAGCATCAATCTGATTCTGCTTATCTGCAATCTGATCAGAAATAGCGCCAATCTGAGAGTTAGTGTCATTGAGGCTTGCTTGCATGCTAGAGACCTCATTAGAAATCTCATCGAGCAGCTTCTGAGCAGCATCGTAATCGCTACGAGCAGCATCAATCTGAGCCTGGGTAACACCAAAAGCAGGACGGGTATTAATCAGGGATGCAGTAACGGCAGCGGCAGCAATGCCCATGCCGGCAAAAATCTTAAGAGCATCACGACGGTTGAAAAGAGCAGCGCTCTGCTCCTCAATGGTTGTGCCTTGCTGTTTCTTTAAACTCATAAGGGTCTCCTAGAACGTTTAGTAGTACGGTGTGACCTTTGAGAGACTATTCTACCCGAGATACACGATGATAATCAAAAAGATACGTAATTTACAAACTTCCCAAAACGAATTTCGGGAAGTTTTTGCTCTAAATTGTGAGGTCAGAGATAGGATTTAGCGGTTTTCAATATGTGCAACATTTTTTATTGATATGGTAATCCTACCGTCAGACTCGTGAGAAAATTCTAGGTAACCTGGACGATCCGTTAGGTTTGAGGGAAATGAAATCTCAATTCCCGTATCGGTGCGAATCTTATGATTCTTTGCAATTCTGTTAGCAACACCGCGTTTAACAGGAACTTCTTCGGGGAGCTCTCTACTTGCCACCTGAGCCTCGTACTTTTCCTGAATCTCAGGACGCTCCTCAAAGATGCGCTTACCAACCTTGATAGGATCAACTACCTCTTCTACCTCTGCTGCTTCTGCAACGGCAGCCTTAGCACGAGACACCTCAACGGCAGGCTCAAGGCCATACTCTTCAGCCAGGTCTTGAACAATAACGGTAACCTCGCCAATAACTTCATGACTGGAAGCCTCTGATGAGCACTCAAGGAAGAGTTCTGGGATGATGAACTTTCCCTCTCCTGCCACAGAGCGATCATGATCGTGGAAATCAATAACACCAGTATCCAGGTCGATGACCGCATACGAATCAACTTTTTGCGTAGGAGAAGGCAGCGTTGCGTCCTGGCGCAAAATCTCGTTTGAGGAACCGTTGACGTCATGAATAAAGGCCTGCTTGCGCGGAAGAAGCACAATGGCAAAAAGACGTCTTCCCTCGCCCTCAAATGCCTCAGCCTGAGCATCCTCATCGTCTGCAGCAGCACTAGCAAGTGCCTGACCAGCATCGGTATCAATGTAGTCCGCCACAAGAAGATCGCACTGTTCAACGTCATCTGCACGACGAAGCTCTTCCCAGAACCACTGAGCAATCTGATGAGAAAACTCTACAAACTCAACGTCTCCGTGAGCATACTCCTGAAGACCTCCAGCAAAATTACTGGTAGGAGCAAATTCTCCATGTCTGGACTCTGGATTTGCCGTAATTTTACGCAGCCTACGCTGTACGTATGACTTTGTCTGACGATCCTCTAAATCCAAGGTAGATTGAGAGAAGTATTTAGTTCCCGTCTCAAAATCAAAGACGTGAAGAATTGCCTTAGTAACTCTAAGCATGTAAAACCTCGTTTATTGCAGATGTTTTGCTGGCGAGAAACCCTAGTGCTTGACGCACATCAGAGGATCGCCAATCTTAACCAGTGGACGACCACCAATCAGTGTTCCAGACTCGCCAATCAGATCGATGCGCTCATACTGATCTGCATTAACAACGGTAACAACTACAACGTTCTCATATCCTGCTTCTTCAATGGCAGCAGCATCAAATGAAATCAGTGGAGTACCGGCCTTGACCTCATCGTTAGCGTGAACGTAGCGGGTAAAGCCCTTACCGTTCATCTCGATGGTACCAACACCAATGTGAATCAAAATCTCAATACCAGTATCAGTGGTAAGGCCAATTGAGTGATTGGTTACGTTAGTTGCGGTAACGCGAGCATTGCAAGGAGCATAAACGCAATCAAGACCAACGGGCAAAATGCCATAGCCCTGGCCAAAGAGACCGCTTGAGATTACCTCATCGTGTACCTCTTGTACGCTTACCAGGACACCAGAAACTGGTGCATAGATAGTGTCTTCCCTGGTAGCAAATGTAGCCTTCTGAGGCTGCTCTGTTCCGTTAGAAGGAACAAATACATTCTTAACCTTTGACCAAAGACCCATGATGCCTCCTTGAGTATGTGCTCTGCACAGATACCATCTGACATAACGTTTCTATTTTACCTAAGCGAGAAGGACGAATGCTCCACAGAGAAACATCCGTCCTTCTTTCACGAATTTACAACACGAAGATGCAGACTATTGCATTCTCTTTGCACCCCTGAAGATGATTGAACGTGCAGCAAAATAGGTAACCAGGAAGTATCCACCATACAAAGCAGCTACTACTGCAACCACTCCTCCAATGCTACTTGCCACATCAAAGTTGCCAATCGACTTGATGACAGAAACCATAATAGACATTGCGCATGTTGCGTGTGCAGCTGCCATAAGCAGTGGGAACAGGAAGTACACGCCAATCTGAACAAAGAGCGCGCGACTTGCAAGGCCCTTCTCGGCACCAAGTTCTGCAAGAACTTGGTAAGCACGAGCGTTGTCCGATGCCTCGGAGAGTTGCTGAAGTGCCAGGATAGCAGCGCACGCAATGAAGAGTACCAAACCAATATACAGTGCCAAATACGTCACAATACCAGAGAGTCCAACAGTAGATTGAATGTACTGAGAAGCAGTGACCACAAACATTAAAGAATATGGGTCGGAATCGTTGCCAGTTAGGCCACCATCGTCAAAGTACTGCTTCATCTGATTTCGGAACTGAGCTTCAGTAGCATCACCTGGAGTTTGGTAGTTACCTAAGATATAAGAGTTGGTCAAAACGGTGCTTGAAGGGAAACTTTGATCAGCAACAACCACAATTCCAGCTGCTGGCATAAGTGCAGGACCGCCTTGTGTCTGCGCAATGTCGAGCGTTCCGCCAACAGCATGAAGCTTGTGGCCCTCAATGGTGAGCTCGGGATTGTTTGCAAGAGAATCCTGCCAGTATTTTGTGAGATTAGTATCTAGCGTCCAAACCATATAGCCGTCAGTACCAAAGTCAACAGGCTCAAGCCCAGATGCAACGCGCAGTTTGTTGTACTGAGAAGCTCGCATCAAAGTTACGTTTTTCTGCGCAGGATCTTCCTGACCGCTATAACCGGTAAAGTAATCACCAAAGCGCTTGCCCGTTACAGCATCAATAGAGCCATACGTAAAGCTTGGTGTTGTTGGATCATCTTGAGCATAGTACGTATCTACCTGAATAGCATTTTTGATAGTCTTGTTCCACTCTGGATCAAGTTTCTGCACTACAGAAAGGTAGTCGTACGAATCCGCTGGACCAGGGGTATAACTGCGCTCTGAACCTGGATTAATTGCTACAGAAACATCGTACGTTTTAAGCTTAGAGAAGCTGGCATTCATAGAGTCAACAAGCGAGAAACCCGTACCAAGTCCACAGACTGCCACAAAGAGCATAGCGCAGACTAAAGAGATGGAAACCCAAGCAGTATTAACACGAGCGTTAAACTGGCGCAGGATAAACGAATGAAGACCCTTGTAGTAGAAGCCTTTTCGTGTCTGCATAAATCTGAGCAAGAAACCAGAGATTGAGAAGAAAAAGAGTGCTGTGCCCACAGATACCAAAGCAGTAGCCATGGCAAACTCTTCATCTATCTGTTTAAAACCATTGTGCTGAAGCAAGATATAGGAATAAGCAATGATTCCAAGAGAGGCCAAGAACAGCAGTACTGAGACGGTAAGGTTTCTTACCTTGACGGTCTGAGTTACTTTGTCTGCGTTAAGAAGATCAATAAGCTTGTAGCGAGACACCGTGGTGACGTTAAAAATCAGCGCAACCACAAACATAACCACAAAGTAAATAACCGTTTGAATCAGTGCAGTTTGCGAGAACACAAATTTGAACGAATCAAGAGTTGTGTTGAACATGTGGGCCGTCGCAAACATCATAAATTGAGAGATAAAAATACCTGCAACAAGTCCAACTACCAGGGCGAGAAAACCAACAAGCAGTGTCTCAATACTCATAATCTTAGAGACATTTCTCTTGGTCATGCCCAATATCTGATACATGCCAAATTCTTTTTTCCTACGACGAATCAAAAACTGATTAGCGTAGACAACAAGAAATCCCATGATAACGGCAAGTAAAACGCTTACTCCAGCGATGGTATTACTCAAAAGCTGAACGATGTTTCGCTGGTCTTCAGAAAGATTCAACACCATAGATTGCTGCGTAATTGAATTGAAAGAATAAAACAGTGCAACGCCTACTGCCAATGTCAGAAAGTAAATGCTGAAATCGCGCAGTGATTTCTTGACGTTACCAAGCGCGATTTTACTGTACATCAGCACCCTCTCCTCCCAGGAATGAAACAACGTCCATGATCTGGTCAAAGAACTGCTTACGGGGTTTCTCGCCACGAACTATTTCATTAAAGATGCGACCATCTTTAATGAAAATAACGCGATGAGCGTAAGAAGCGGCATATGAATCGTGAGTGACCATGGCAATAGTTGCGCCATTACGGTTGAGGTTCTCAAGACTTTCAAGCAGCGTGCGAGCATTCTTTGAGTCAAGCGCACCGGTTGGCTCGTCTGCCAGGACCAACGAAGGGTTGGTAACAATTGCTCGAGCCGCAGCAACACGCTGACGCTGGCCACCGGACATCTCGTAAGGGAACTTGTCCAGCACTTCAGTAATCTGGAGCAGCTTGGCAACGTTTTCTACGCGCTCCAAAACTTCCTGAGCGCGAACATGACCAATGGTTAGTGAGAGCGCGATATTCTCGCGAGCAGTAAGGCTATCAAGCAAGTTAGCGTCCTGGAAAATAAAGCCCAAGCGGTCACGTCTAAAAGCAGAAAGCTCTGCGCCGCGCAGGCTGGAAAGCTCTTGATCATCAATAAAGATGTGGCCCGCAGATGCCTGATCAATGGTAGAGATGCAGTTCAAAAGCGTCGTTTTGCCAGAACCAGAAGGACCCATGATAGCGATAAACTCACCGCGAGCTACAGAAAGATTAATGCCGTCTAGTGCCTTGGTAATATTTCCACGAGTTCCATAGTACTTCTCGAGGTTTTGACAAACCAAAACGGTGTGAGGAGTAAGTGCTGAAGATTGTCCAGCCACAACAGTTGACTGAGTTGGAGCTGTTTGAGTAGCTGCCATGTTGCGTCCTTTCATTGGGAGCGAGTAAATCTTGAGATATATACTCCGTCACTACCGTTTACGTTGCCATCGATTGACCTTACAGAAACCTTACGCTTTTCTCACTTTGATGTGTCAAAATATCACTATCAAGCATACGGGAGGGGCATGCTATGCAGTTAGTAATTAAAAGATTTGGGCAGCTTACCGCTAAAGAGTTATATCAAATTCTTTCTCTAAGAGCAGAAACGTTTATTGTTGATCAGCAGATTATGTACAACGATCTTGATAACGTTGATCAAGTTTCTACCCATGTCTTTTATCAAGATACTAACTCGGTAGCTGCATATTTGCGCATCATTGATGCAGGACAGTCATACAACTCCCCTCTTATTGGTCGTGTATGCGTCAACAACAAAGGCGCTGGTATTGGCTCAAAGCTGTTGCACGATACCCTTGATTACCTGGCACAAGAAAGTAGTGCTTCCAAGGTGTTAGTTGAGTCGCAACTCAAAGCTCAGCCCTTCTACGAGCGCGCTGGATTTACGCAGGTATCTTCTAAGGTGCTTGATCACTTTGGCGTCCTTCACCATGTGCTCTCCCTTGACCTTGATGCATATCGTCAGGCGAGAAATGCGGTCAGCATTGATAACGTTCATGTTTCAATTAGACCACTTGAAGCAGCCGACCTGCGCTCCCTGCAGAAACTCAGTGTGGAGACTTTTGTAGATACCTTTATTGACTCAAACACAGCAGATGATTTGGCAAGCTGTATTGACTCGCTCTACAACACAGAAAAGCTTGCCCGTGAGCTTGCTGCTAAACACTCATATTTCTATTTTGTTGAAGTAGAAGACCAGGTAGCTGGCTACCTGAAGCTCAATACACGTTATGAGCAGACTGAAGGTCAGCGCGATGACTCACTTGAAATTGAACGCCTGTATATCCTTCCGCGTTACAAAGGCCTACACCTTGGGTCAAAGCTCATGAAATTTGCCCTTGATTTAGCAAAAGAGAAGGGTAAGAAGCGCGTGTGGCTGGGTGTCTGGGAACACAATGAGCCTGCTAAGGCATTTTATTCACGTTGGGGATTCAAGCGTTTTAGTCAGCATACCTTCCCAGTAGGAAGCGATCCTCAAACCGATGAATTGTGGGAGCTTCTACTATAGATCCGTAAAAGACTGGTTGAACGTAATAGAAAAGGTTGAACCTTTACCAATTGTACTGCTCACAGCCAGCTTAAGGCCCATCTTTTTACAGAGTTCATAGCAGAGATAGAGACCCATACCGGTAGATTTGGCGTACTTACGTCCATTTTGACCAGTGAATCCCTTATCAAAAATTCGAGAAAGATCCTCTTCAGGAATACCAATGCCATTATCTTTAATGAAGAGAGTAGTTGAAGTAGTTCCTTCACGTGGCTCTGAGACAGAGGCAGAAATCCAAACGTTCTTCTCGCCAGGTGCAAGCTCTGGATTTGAATACTTTGCGGCGTTAATGAGAAGCTGTCGCAAAATAAACTCAAGCCACTTTGGATCAGCCTTGACCACATGGGCTAAGTCATCAAAATGTGGAGAAACACCAGCGTCAATGAAGACACGTGCGTTGTTTTTAAGAGCATCTTTTACGATGGACTGCAAATTGACGTCTCGAATAGAAAAATCTCGATCTACAGATGCGCTGCGTGCATAAAAGAGCGCCTGCTCTACCAGAGTTTCAATCTTGGTAAGCTGCGTTTGCACGTCATCCATAGGTAGCGATGGATTGTTTTGAGCAACCAAATGAGCTGCGGCGATGGGAGTCTTAATCTCATGCACCCACATCTCAATGTACTCGCGATATTCCTTTGATCGCATATGCTCATCGGCAAGCTGGTCCATCATAGACTTGGACATGCTTGAAAGTGCATTTTTAAAAAGCTGTTCTTCCAGCGTTGAAGGCGTATCCAACATGGTAGGAACCATATAGCTCTCTTTATCAGTTGCAACTAAATTCTCGGCAAGCTGCTGGTAGAACCAACGACGATGAAAATAATCAGCGAGAAGTGCCGCTGTTCCTACCACCCACAAAACCAGGATACAGTAGGCAATAGCAAACACGTTAAGTCCAATACCTTTGAGCATAAAGCCAATTAACGTGCTGCTAGCTATAAGCGCAAGAAAGAAAATAGTTCGATTTTTTAGATACCTAAAAAACGTCATGACAGCCTACTCAATAACGTAACCAAGTCCGCGGCGTGTCATCACAAAGTCCTCAACACCAATGCTTGCAAGAGTATTTCTGAGATGGCTAATGTTGACCGTCAACGTATTATCATCAACAAACTCGTCCGACTGCCACAGCTCCTCTTGAATACGCTGGCGAGAAACAACCGTTCCTGCATTTTGCATCAAAAGTGAAAGTATCCTGAGCTCGTTTTTGGTCAGCTCAACACTCTTTTGATTTGCAGAGACCTTGCATGAAGAAGAATCAAGCGTCACACCTGCATGTGAAAGCTTTGTTCCTGTTGTGACATCGCTATTTACGCGCCTCAAAACCGAAGTAATGTGCATAAGCAAAATCTGGGTGTTATAGGGTTTGGCGATAAAATCGTCCGCTCCTAACGAGAGCACCATAAGCTCATCAAGGTCAGTATTTCTGCTGGTAACTACAATGATGGGAACGTTTGAGAGCTGTCGTACTTCTCGACAAATCTGTTGTCCATCAATGCCAGGAAGGTTAAGGTCAAGCAAAACCAAGTCTGGATGAGCAGCAACAATCTGTTGAGGTGCGGACTCAAAAGACGTGAGCGCCTGAGCCTCAAAGCCGTTTCTTTGCAGCAGGAGCACCAACTCTTGCTGAATCTGATGGTCATCTTCTACTACCAGGATTTTTGTCATATGTGCTCACCTCCTGCTGTGCTATGCAAGTCCTACAAAGCGCTGGGCGTTTTCCCACAGTATGGTATACGTCTTCTCTTTGGGGATATCAAGTCGCTGCCAACGAAGCTCAGCCAAGCGCTCAACCGTGTGCACCACCATCGCTGGCGTACACTCCCCTCCACGTAAAGGCTCTGGTGCCATGTAGGGGAAATCAGTCTCTGAGAGCAGTTGTGCCTCTGGGCAGGAAATCATTGCAGCTCGAATATCATCTGAGCGCTTAAAGGTTGCTGCGCCACCAAAGGCCACGAAGCAACCAAGATCTGCAAAGGGCTTCATGATCTCAGGACCATCGGTGTAGCAATGCAGGTCACAGCCAGCCTTAGGCACTCCCATACGGTTCAAAATTTCAAGCGCCAAATCATGAGCATGTGTATCATCAGCACCATCACGTAGGTGTAATTCAACGCGTTGATTATGCTCGTGTGCAATGGAGAGCTGGCGCTCAAATACTTGGCGCTGGACCTCTTCTGAAACCTCGCAGTACGGTCCAAAATCAAGGCCAATCTCTCCCACGCCAACACAAAGAGGATACTCAAGCAACTCAAACAAGCGCTGTTCAGCTTCTTGGTTGTAGTCTGGTGCACTATACGGATGTGCACCAACTACAAAATACGTGTGCTCAAACAAATACTCTGCAGGTAAATCGCAGGGTATGCAGAGATTTGCCTCAGCCAGCTTTGTATAAGCAGCGCGAGCCTTGTTCAAAGTATCCTCAAACCATGCAATAAAAGCGCTGGTATCTGCCCACTTACGAGGGAACTCCGTTGCAATGTCTACGGGCACAATAAGCATGCGAACGCCCGCTGCTGCTGCTCGTGCAAGAGACTCTGCAGCGCTGTACTCGTGAAGACTGCCCAAATGACCATGGGTATCGGCAACAGGCGCCAAAACAAGCGGTGTCGGCCGAGGCGTACCGTAAATATCGTGGAATAACTGACCGTCAGAAAAAGAAAGCGCTTCCACTTCTTCTGCTGGTAGATGATGCTTTTTCTTACTCACTCAAAGGCTCCAAAGCAGCTGCAAGACAAATAAAATCTTGGCTGGTCAAAACTTCTGCGCGCACGGTAGGCGCAATTCCTGTGGCGAGAAACGCCTGGTCTAGCTTGTCTTTATCAAAACCAGAGGCGCTCATTGAATTACGAATGGTCTTTCTGCGTTGTGCAAAAGCAGCGTCAATGACCCTCATGGTATGTAAGAGCTCTTCCTCAGAAAGAAGCTTGGAGGACACTGGGTTTCTCGCCTGGGTGCGATCAAGACGAACCACGGCAGAATTGACGCGTGGTGGAGGCATAAAGTTGCCAGGACCCACTTCAAACCTGCCAGTAACCTGCGCAAACAAAGACAGCTTTGCGGTGTAAGCGCCATATGCCTTGGTAGAAGGCTTGGCGGCAATTCTGTCGGCCACCTCAGCCTGCACCATGACTACCGCTCGCTCAAGCGAAGGAAGCTCCTGGAAGAACTTGAGGATCAGCGTAGCTGCCACCTGATACGGCAGATTGGATACAAACTTAGTTGGCATCGGAGCGCTCGACGCTGCGTCATGAGCAACGGTCGGAAGCGTGCTGTAAGCCTCAGCAAGCTTCTGCGGCGTAATTACCAGAGCGTCTCCCATAACCAGCGCAAACGAGTCTGGATGAGGCTCTTTGCAGGTTACCGCCAAGACTTGCTCAAGCTCAGAGTCTGCTTCAAGCGAGCAAACCGCACGGGCGTTGTCGAGCAAGGCAACCGTAAGGGTACCCAGGCCGGGCCCAACCTCAACGACCACGTCGGTAGGCTGAACCTCTGCAAGCTGAACGATCTTCTCGATAACATGGTCTTGTACCAAGAAGTTTTGACCCAGCCTGTATTTGGTGGCAAGGCCAAAACGTTCCAGTGTTTCTTTAGTGGCCCGCTGATTAGCAAGCCACGATGTCTGATGCGATGCGTGCTCCGACACGATTACTTGCTTGCAAGACGTGGGAACAGAGCGTCTCCCTTAGAGACAGCCAGGCCACCCTGAAGCTTACCCCATACGCACTCGCTGCGGGTATCGGTAGAGGTAATCTCTGCCTCGTCAAGGCTCATACGGCGCAAAACCTCTGCAGATGTAGTAGGCATGAATGGCATAAAGAGATGTGCGCAAATGCGAATAGACTCAAGCAGCGTATAGATAATCTCTGCAAGCTCTGATGCGCGCTCTGGGTCTTTTGCCACCGTCCAAGGAGCAGCGTCCTCAATGTAGTGGTTAGCTGCGTGGACAAGCTCCATGATGATGTTCTTAGCGCCCACGTAGTCCATCTTCTCCATGCAAGCAGCGTAGCGGTCATAGATGCCCTCAGCCAGCTTGCGCAGAGGATGGTCTGCAGCAACAGAAGAACCATCAAAAGTTGGAGTGACGCCCTCAAAGTACTTATCGCTCATGTTAAGGGCGCGAGAAACCAAGTTACCCCAGCTATTTGCCAGGTCAGCGTTATAGACCTGCTCCATGCGCTCGAAGGAAATGCCGGAATCCTCGCCAGGAGTGACGTCGGTCATGAAGTAGTAGCGGTAGCCCTCAACACCCAGCAGGTCCAAAACGTCCTTAGGTGCAATGGCGTTTCCACGGGACTTACTCATCTTCTCAACAACGCCGGTCTCAGAGTTACGGACGTTAAGGAAGCCGTGAGCAAAGATGTGCTCAGGTACAGCCTCACCAAGAGCCATAAGCATTGCAGGCCAAATGACACAGTGGAAGCGGATGATGTCCTTGCCAACAACGTGCATCTGAGCTGGCCAGAAACGCTTTCTCATAGCCTCGGCCTCTGGGCTGTCATCGCCGTAACCAACAGCGGTGTAGTAGTTGAGAAGAGCGTCAAACCAGACGTAGGTTACGTGAGACTCATCAAAAGGAACTGGAACGCCCCAGTCAAAGCTGGTACGAGATACAGAAATATCCTGGAGGCCAGACTCAACAAAGCTGCGTACCTCGTTGGCGCGGAAGTCTGGCTCAATAAAATCTGGGTACTCAGTATAGAGCTCAAGCAGCTTGTCCTGGAATGCGGAAAGCTTGAAGAACCAAGACTCCTCAGAAACACGCTCAAGCTCACGATGGCAATCTGGGCAGAGGTGTGCACCCTTGCAACCAGCCTCTTCGTCTGCCTTTTCTACCTGGGTCTCGGTGAAGAAGGTCTCCTCGTGGATGCAGTACCAACCATCGTAGGATCCCTTGTAGATGAAGCCAGCCTCACGCATGCGCTCCCACAGATACTGGACAGCTTTTACGTGGCGCTCATCGGTAGTACGGATGAAGTCGTCGTATGAAATATTCAGCTCTTCATAGAGTCCCTTGAAGAAAGGAACCTGCGAGTCACACCATGCCTGTGGAGACAAACCGTGATCAGCTGCAGCAAGAGCGACCTTCTCGCCATGCTCGTCCATACCGGTGAGGAAGAAGACGTCGTAACCAGCAGCGCGTCTAAAGCGAGCCTGGATATCGCAAAGCAGGGTGCAGTACGCAGTTCCCAGGTGTGGCTTTGCGTTGACGTAATAAATTGGGGTGGTAATAAAGTATGACGGCTTGGCCTCGGGCATAATGACTCCCTTTGTGTAAGTTGCAATAACTTATCCAGTATAGAGCAAATGCTGGGCGTTCTTTGTGTTGGTATGGTGATTATGCCTCGTGAGCAAGAATTGCCTGGTATGCCTCGTCACGCGCAATACCAAACTTCTGAGCAAGCTCCTTGGCCAGGGCTGATTTTCTCGTACCAGCAGCAAGACCAGCCTCTATTGCATCTTCAAGCGAGAGCTGAGACTCTCCTTCTGCCTGCGATGATGCAGAGGCAAGCTCTTCTTCTGTGGGAGCTGCAATAACTAAAACACACTCGCCTTTGAGGTTCTCTTTTACAGCAAGCGTCTTTGCAAGACACGGAGCCACATCGCGCACCACCTCTTCATGCAGCTTGGTAAGCTCTCTAACAAGGGCTACCTGCCTGGTTGGAAACACCTCAGCTATAGCCTCGACCGTTGTAAGCACCCTAAACGGAGATTCGTACAACACAATAGTGCCCGGAATTGTTGCAAGTTGTTGCAAGCGCTGAACAATCTGCCCGTGTTTTCTGGGCAAGAAGCCTTCAAAAAAGAAATGATCACTTGCCAAACCCGATGCAACAAGCGCGCAGGTCACCGCAGAAGGTCCCGGAATAACCTCCGTAGCAAGGCCTTCTGAAAGCGCCGCATCAACCAAATGCTGACCCGGGTCAGAGATGCCTGGCATACC
>USKU01000004.1 GCA_900555335.1 uncultured Atopobium sp.
GGGCACATTAACGGTGGTTACAGGTGTTTCTGGCTCTGGCAAGTCCTCTTTGGTTACCGACACCCTTGCGCCCGCGCTTACTAATGCAGTTCAGCATTCAAAGCGTGTGGTGGGAGAGTATAAAAAGCTTGAAGGCGTCGATCTTATCGATAAGGTCATTGATATTGATCAGAGTCCTATTGGTAGAACACCTCGTTCTAATCCAGCAACCTATATTGGTCTTTGGGATGATCTGCGCGCACTGTACGCCTCCGTTCTGGAGTCTCGCGCACGCGGCTACTCAGCTGGTCGTTTCTCGTTTAACGTCCAGGGAGGCCGCTGCGAGGCTTGTAAGGGCGACGGCCAGATCAAGATTGAGATGAACTTCCTGCCTGACGTCTATGTTCCTTGTGAGGTCTGTCACGGCAAGCGTTATAACCGTGAGACGCTCGAGATCCTCTACCACGGCAAGTCCGTCTCTGACGTGCTTGATATGACGGTTCATGAGGCGCTTGCGTTCTTTGCAAACATTCCTCGCATTAAGAACAAACTGCAGACGCTCCACGATGTTGGTCTTGGATACATTCACCTCGGTCAACCAGCAACCACACTTTCTGGTGGCGAGGCACAGCGCGTCAAGCTTGCAAAAGAGCTTCACCGTCAGCAGACTGGTAAAACTCTTTATATTCTGGATGAGCCAACAACTGGTCTTCATTTTGAGGATGTCAGACAGCTTATTGTCGTGCTTGAGCGTCTTGTTGATGCGGGCAATACTGTTCTTGTTATTGAGCACAACCTGGATGTCATCAAGATGGCTGACCGCATTATTGACATGGGCCCAGAGGGTGGCGACGGCGGTGGAACCGTAGTTGTTTCTGGTACGCCAGAGAAGGTTGCAGCAACGCCAGAAAGCCACACAGGCAAGTTCCTTAAAGAGATTCTTGACCGAGATAACGCACGTCTAGCTGCAGAGAAAAAAGCTCAGAAGAAGCGCGCATAACATGGCGAGAAAAACGGCAAAGGTTCAAAAGACAAATGCAATGAGGGAGCTTGATGCTGCCGGCATTGCTTACGAGTTCCAATCTTACGAGGTAGACGAAGACGTTTCTTCTGGTGAGTTGGGAACTCATATTGCAGAGATGCTTGGAGAAGACCCAGACGCTGCATTCAAAACACTTGTCTGCGTCTCTTCAAGTGGAGAGCATGTAGTGTGCTGTATTCCTGTAGACCAAGAGCTTGATCTTAAAAAGGCTGCAGCTGCATCCGGTCAAAAGAACCTTTCCATGCTGCCTGTTAAAGAGCTTGAGGGTTTAACGGGTTATGTTCGTGGCGGCTGTACTCCCGTTGGTATGAAGAAGCAGTTTCCCACTATAATTGACGAGACTGCTCAGCTTTTTGAGCTCATTCATATCTCTGGTGGAAAACGTGGACTCAGTTTGACGCTTTCTCCAGAAGATCTAGCTTCATTTGTATCGGCTACGTTTGCAGATATTGTTCGCGAGGTGCACTAGTGGCATATCAGCCCAAACATATGCGACTTTCAGCAGAGTCTTCTGATGGAACCTTATCTGAAGAAACTCTGAGCAAGGCTCTTGATCAGACCTTTGATGAGCCTCCTGTAGTGGACACCATTGTTGTTCCAGAGACGTTTCATCAACCAATTGAGGATGAAGTCTTTGAGCAGATTGTGAGCCAGAAGCTCGAAGAGGCCGCTGCTGAAGAGGATAACTCTGAGGCAGATAACAGCTCTGTGTCAGACGGTAACTTCGACGCAGGCAATTCTTATAGTGAAGAGGCTTCTTCTTATGAAGAAGATGCGTCTAAGCAGAAAGATTTGAGTCGTTCTACCTCTATGATGAGCGTGCTTGTTCTGATTAGTCGTATCACGGGCTTCTTAAGAACCTGGGCTCAGGCATTTGCTATGGGTGCAACTGTTCTTGCAAGCTGCTATTCCATTGCAAACACCCTTCCTGACCAGCTCTATGAACTTGTTGGTGCAGGAATGCTTACTACAGCTTTCTTGCCGGTATATCTCTCTATTAAGAAGAAGGTTGGACAGGATGAGGCAAACGCCTACACTTCCAACCTGCTTTCCATTGTTGTTGTTGCAACAGGTCTTGTTGCCGTTTTAGGCTTCTTCTTTGCTGCAGAAGTGGTGTATACACAGTCCTTCTCGGCAGGAGCTGATTTTGATCCAACGCTGGCAGTCTACTTCTTTAGGTTCTTTGTCATCGAGGTTATGCTGTATTGCTTCTCCACCATTTTCTCTGGTGTTTTGAATGCAGAGCGAGACTACCTCTGGCCAGCTGCGGCTCCTATTTTTAATAACTTTGTGACTACGGCATCGTTCTTTGCGTATGCTTTCTTGGTCAACACTAATCCTGAGCTGGGTCTTCTTATTCTTGCGCTGGGAAATCCTCTGGGCGTTTTGATTCAGGTTCTGATTCAGGTACCGTCACTTAAGCGCAAGGGGATTAAGCTCTCGTGGAGAATTAACCTCAAAGACCCCGCACTTAAAGAGACGCTCAAGATTGGCGCGCCTGCTCTGATTGTTGTGGTTGCCACGTTTGTAACTATGTCGGTGCAGACAAGCTCGCAGCTCAGTGTTTCTGCATCGGGCGCTTCCGTTGCGGCGTACGCTCGTCTTTGGTACACGCTGCCATATTCCATTTTGACGGTGCCTATTACCACAGCCCTCTTTACCGAGCTGTCCGATAGCTGGGCAAAAGAGAATATGGATCAGTTCAAAAAGGACTTCAAGCACG
Organism: uncultured Atopobium sp.; assembly: GCA_900555335.1. Taxonomy (GTDB): domain Bacteria; phylum Actinomycetota; class Coriobacteriia; order Coriobacteriales; family Atopobiaceae; genus Lancefieldella. Next base: position 2,745 of record USKU01000004.1, read on the forward strand.
GTATCAACCAGATTCTTTTCTTTACCGTGCCGTTCATGATGTACTTGATGATCTTCTCGATGCCTCTTGTTTCTATTATTGGAGCAAGCAAGTTTACAGAAGATCAGCTGCTGTTAACCCAGCAATTCTTGATTGGCCAGTCGCTTGCTTTGCCTTTGTATGGCATTGGCATGTACCTGCAAAAAGTCTGCTCAGCAATGCGTCGTATGACGCTCTACGCCGTTTCGGCAACGCTTGGTTCTGTCGTACAGGTTTTGGTGCTGCTGGTGGGTACTTCTCACTTTGGCATGATGTTTGTAGCAACTACCTCTGCCATTTTCTATGTGGTCATTGACACCATTATGTTGATTAGCCTGCGTAAGCACCTTGGTCAGATTGGACTTAAGTCCATGGTGTTTGCGTTTGTTCGCTCAATTCTTTTTGGCCTTGCAGGATCGGCAGCGGCACTTCTGATTATGGTGGGTCTGCGCGCTGTTATTGGCGTACCAGATGGACGAGCACTTTATGGCGTATTGTATTGTATCTTTGCAGGTATTCCAGCTGTTTTGGTTACCTATGGCTTGGCAATTCTCTTTAAATCACCAGAGTCTGCCATGCTTCGTTCACTGGTTTCTCGCGTAAGGTCATAGCATGGCCAGAAGCGGCGCAAAAAGCGGTAAAGATAGCTCTCAGAACAACCTTGATCCTAATTACGTGCCTTCGGGTGCACCGGGGCTTGCGCCGTCGTTTTCTTCTGAACCCTCAGATGACCTGGTGTCCATTAGAGAGCAGGTTGATCAGGTCCCCACTGATCCTGGCTGCTACCTCTGGAAAGATGGGTCTGGCAAGGTTATCTATGTAGGAAAAGCCAAGAACTTACGCGCTCGTATGAGGCAGTATGTCACGCTTCAAGATGATCGAGCCAAGATTCCACTGATGATGCAGGTCGTGCGTAGTTTTGACTACATTGTGGTAGAAAACGAGCACGAGGCGCTGGTACTGGAGCGCAATCTCATCGCTCAGTATCGTCCGTACTTCAACGTGGACTTTAAAGACGATAAGAGCTATCCCTACATTGCCATTACCGAGTCGGATACCTTCCCAGCAATTAAATATACGCGCGAGAAGCACAAGAAGGGTACGCGCTATTTTGGTCCCTACACTGATTCCTACGCTGCGCGCCAAACTATCGAGACGCTCAGAAAAGTAGTGCCTATCTGCTCCGCTACGTGCGTAGAGTGGAAGCGCGCTAAGCGCCTGCTGGAAAAAGACCCTGATGGCGCGGCTGTTGCTAACTTGCTACTGGCAAAGAAGGGACGTCCTTGCTTTGATTACCACGTAGGCAAGGGTCCTGGCGTGTGCGTTGGCGCTATTGACACCGTTTCCTATGCAAAGAACGTTAGGCAGGTAGAAAACTTTCTCCGCGGAAATCGTTCCGAGATTGTCTCTGAGCTCAAAGATCAGATGCAAGAGGCTGCTGCTGACCTGGATTTTGAGAAGGCGGCTAGGATCAAGTCCCGCCTGACTTCACTCTCTGATCTTGATGACCGCCAGCAAGTTACATTTCCTACCTCGGTAAACATTGACCTCATTGGCATTTATCGAGAAGAAACTATCTCCGCTGCCTGCGTTTTTGTTGTGCGAGAAGGTCGTACCATCCGCTCAGTTGAGTTTATCCTGGACAAAGGCTTGGACGTTTCCGAGGAAGAGCTGGTTTCGGGCTTCCTAAAGCGCTACTACGACGAAACCGCTGACATTCCCGCAGAGGTTAACCTGCCCATCGATCTTCTCGACGCAGAGGTTTTGTCCGAGTGGCTGACGCAAAAACGAGGTCACAACTGCGTACTTCACCACCCACAACGTGGCGAGAAGTTCCGTCTTCTCCAGATGGCTTCTGCTAACGCTCGCCATGCGCTGATGCGACACATGATTCGCACGGGCTATGCTGATGACCGCACTAACCAGGCGCTTCTTCAGCTGGAAAGCGCACTTGCGCTTGATGCGCCGCCGCTGCGCATTGAGTGCTTTGATATCTCTACGCTTCATGGCAACTTTACCGTTGCCTCGATGGTGGTCTTTACTAACGGAAAGGCTGATAAAAGCCAGTATCGTCGCTTTAAGATTCGCGCTGAGCTTGATGAAGCAAACGACTTTGTCTCAATGACAGAGGTCCTGGGCAGAAGGTATAGCCCGGAGCGTATGGCAGATGAACGCTTTGGCTCACGACCTGATTTGCTGGTAGTTGATGGTGGTAAGCCTCAGTTGACCGCTGCCATCAACCAGCTTAATGAGCTGGGGTTGGATATTCCTGTCTGCGGCCTTGCTAAGTCTGATGAGGAAGTCTTTGTACCTTGGGACGACACGCCAATCGTGTTACCTACAGGGTCGGCTTCTTTGTACCTTATCAAGCAAGTTCGTGATGAGTCTCACCGTTTTGCGATTACGTTCCATCGTGAGCTTAGAGATAAGGCAATGACCGTCTCTATTCTGGACGAAATCCCTGGTGTAGGACCTAAACGTAAAAAAGATATCATGCGTCATTTTGGCTCTTTTAAGCGCTTAAAGGCTGCAAGTGTTGAGGACATCTCTCAGGTAAAAGGTGTTTCTGTGAATTTGGCAGAAACTATTTATGAAGAACTCAAAGCTTGGGAAGAATCCTCAACAGCTGTACATGAGAAATTAGATGCAAGGGGAGGAACTCATGAGTAAAACAGCAGACGAGAAGATCTTGGCACTCGTGAATCCAGAATACATTAAGCGTATTCCGTTCTTTGTTCGTGGACACGCAACAGGTAAGTCTTGTGAGTATATTGCTCGGGAGTATCCAGAGCTTTACGCTGCATTTGAGGATGAACCTAGTGCTCAACAAGTTGAAGAGATGTCAAAGATTATCAACGAGCTCTTTGAGCAAAGGATGAAGAAGCACAATCTCTAAAACCAAATCAAACAATAGAGTTATTTGTAATAAGAATGGCAGCTATGAAGTGTTGTTATGCCATTCTTATTTTTTTTCATTCATCGCTGAAATATAGCCATTGGCCGACAGATTAGCTGTTAAAGCATACTCGAACAGAATATCATTAGAGTTACCAAGTCATTACTCTTATGTCAATTGCGACAAGCAGTTCTAGTGAGGTGACAGATGATGCAGCGTAGAAAAAGGTTTATAAAAGGTCTGTCATTATTGGTAGTTCTTATTATTTGTGGCTTACTGATTAACAACTGGTTTTTTAAGCTGAATACTATGAGACTGCCAGAGTTAAAAAAGCAGGCAGCTCAGTATGTTGTGCAACAATATGAGAATAAGAGAAATGGTCTTAAGTCTGATTTTGGGTCCGCAGAAAATATTGATTTAGAGACCGCTACTATCTCTGGGCCATTTTTAGGAGTCAGTCAAGCTAACCTACTTATGTTGAATGTAGATTTATATTGGGTAATAAGCTCTCAAGAAACGGTTGTTGGTACTGTTGAGCAAGATTTGGGGCTATTCGCCATTGGGTCTTATTTTGGAACTCCAAAAATGTGGATTCAAACAAGTAACGCTGGGCTGTTACAAGAAATGCATAATAGAAATTATAGATGTCTAGTTAGAAGTTTTTGTGGCTTAGGGTTAAGTGGATGGCCGCCACCGTACCTAGCTGATGGTTATTTAGGAAGTTATAGCCCAGATGACGGATATTTCGAAATTATAAAAGAAGATTATCACGTATCGGAAATTATTAGCTTCCGATTAGGGGAAGAACACTTGGACTTTATGGCAAATCCTGAGCGTGTTGTAGATTTAGTTAAGTAATTTCGAGGTGTTTTCTCTTCTTTAGAACTGAGAAAAAGGTTCCTTTCGGTGGACCTAAGGGTTCAATGGTAGTTGGACAGAAGGCAAGAATAGACGGTGTCGTGTATGAATTTGATCAAAAAGGCATTGCTAGAAAAGTCTTAAATCCAAATATTGTTCCCGTGTCAGCGCCAACTACAGACTTAAGTGAGGTGACTGATGATGCAGCGTAGAAAAAGATTTATAAAAGATCTGTCATTATTGGTAGTTCTTGTTATTTGTGGTTTGCTGATAAATAACTGGATTTTTAAGTTGAATACTATGAGACTGCCAGAGTTAAAAAAGCAAGCAGCTCAGTATGTTGTGCAACAATATAATGCTTGTAAAAACGGTTCAAAGTCAGATTTTACTTCTGTAGATAACATTAACTTGGAAGATACAGAGATTGCTGGCCCGTTTTTGGGCGTTAGCAAAGATGGCCCAGTTGTAATGAACATAACGCTCTATTGGACAATAAGTTCTCATGGAGTTCTTATTGGAACTGTTGAGCAAGATTTGGGAGTCTTTGCTATAAGTGCATACACAGGATCTTCATCAGAACTGTGGATTCAAACAAGAAATGCTGGATTGCTGCAAGAAATGAATAAGCAAAAGCTACCGTGCTTGGTTTGGGAAGTTGCAGGAACAAATGGATGGCCTCCAAGCTACCGATCAGATGGTTATTATGGTCGCTATAGTCCAGCTGACGGAGATTTCGATATTATAAAAGAAGATTATCACGTATCGGAAATTATTAGCTTCCGATTAGGGGAAGAGCACTTGGACTTTATGGCAAATCCTGAACGAATCCTGGATTTAACCAAGTAATTTTGCGGCGTTTTCGATGTTCTAAGACAAGAGTCAGTTCATTTTGGGCTGACTCTTGTTTAATCTTCACAACATATCCGTAATTTCTAAAGGCAAACGGTAGTAAATTATCGGTAAACGGTAGTTGACTTTGCTTACTACTTATGTAGTTAGTTAAACAATTTTTATATATTTGATAAGGTAAAATAATAGTAAAGCCCGCTAACTGCGGGCCTTCTTAGCTGCTATTAAGATTTATATGCAGTAAATAATACAACAAAACACGTTTTCATATTTTGAGCAGCCAATGAGCGAGAAATTAATACCGTTGGGCGAACTGTCTTCAGACCGAATATCTTTTCTTTCTATAGTTATGTAGATGTAAGCCACACAAGTGGCATTGGTGCCACGTTGTGGCAAGGAGAGTTTTTAGAAAGAGGCAGAAATGAGCGAGTTTATTAACCGTCCACTTTCGCGTCGCGGCTTCCTTGGCGGAGCAACTGTAGCAGCTGGTCTTGGTCTCACCGCTTGTGGTGGCGGACAGCAGAAGGCAGCTGAAGCTCCATCTGGAAAGGAAGGCGGCGGCACAATTACTGCTGGTACCGCTTATTCAACCCAGAACTATGATCCATCTACTACTTCATCAGCACTTGCTCTTGGTGTCAACTGGCAGGTAGTTGAGGGCCTCTATGGTCTTAACTTCCACGACTATTCCACCTTCAATGAGCTTGCTACTGCTGATCCTAAGAAGGTTGACGATAACACCTTTGAGATTACCATCCGTGACGGCGCAAAGTTCTCTGATGGTAATGAAGTCAAGGCAGATGACGTTGTTGAGTCCTTCAACCGCTCTTCTGCAAAGGGCAGCGTTTACGTTCCAATGCTCGCTCCAATTGCTTCCGTAGAGAAGAAGGATGACAAGACTGTCACCGTTAAGACCACTATTGCTAATTTCTCCCTCCTCAAGGAGCGTCTGTCCATTGTTCGCGTTGTTCCAGCAAGCAGCTCCCAGGATGAGATGAAGAAGCAGCCAGTTGGTTCCGGTCCATGGCAGTTTGAGTCTATCTCTGACAACACTCTTGACCTTGTTCCTAACAAAAACTACAACGGCGCAACTCCTGCTAAGGACGATAAGCTCCACTATGACGTCCTTAAGGATCCAACCGCTCGTCTGACCGCTCAGCAGGATGGAACCACCCTTGCTATGGAAATGGTTCCTGCAGACGCTGTAGACCAGCTCAAGGGCGCAGGCTGCACCGTTGACGCTGTTCAGGGCTTTGGTGTCCGTTTTGCAATGTTCAACCTTGGCAAGGCTCCTTGGGACAACGTTAAGGTTCGCCAGGCATGCCTCTATGCACTTGATACAGACAAGATGCTTGCAAACGCATTCTCTGGTCAGGCTGAAGTTGCTACCAGCTACCTTCCTTCTTCCTTTGCTAACTATCACAAGGCATCCACTGTCTATGCACACGATGTTGACAAGGCTAAGAAGCTTATTTCTGAGTCTGGTATCACTCCTGGTGATGTCGTTCTTCGCACCACCGATAACGAGCAGGTTAAGTCTATGGCAACTCAGGTCAAGAACGACCTCGACGCACTTGGCTTTAACGTAAGCATCGTTTCCGATACTTCTCCAGCAACCTATGCTGCAATTGACGCAGCTGACGGCTCTTGGGACATCCTGCTTGCCCCTGGCGATCCTTCCTGCTTCGGTGCAGACGTTGACCTGCTGCTCAACTGGTGGTATGGCGATAACGTCTGGATGACCAAGCGTTGCCCATGGAAGGAGTCCGCTGAGTGGACTAAGCTCCACGAGCTCATGACCAAGGCTCTTGGCCAGTCTGATGCTGATCAGCAGTCCACTTGGAACGAGTGCTTCGACATCATCGCTGAGAACGTACCTCTGTACCCAGTTCTCTTTGCTAAGACCTTCACCGCTTCTTGGAGCGAGAAGCCAAATAGCAACGGTGTTGCTCTCAAGGGCTTCAAGGGTATCGGAACCACCGGTATGTCCTTCATTGATGTCAACACAGTTACTGCTAGCTAATTTGTTGCCATCACGCGCTTAGCATCTCATACATTGGGGCCCGAGCGTTTTACCTATAACGCTCGGGCTCTTGTGCGCAAAATTTAGTCCCGAGGTGCGCAAAGTCTTATCAAATTTTATTTGTACGGTTTGTTTTAAAGAGAGAGGGGGAGATAGTGAACAACCTATTACGTCTTATCGGACGCCGCCTTATTGCGCTGCCGATTATGGCTTTAGGCGTCACCTTTCTCGTATTCTTCCTAATGTCTTTCTCGCATGTTGATCCTGCATACAATGCCTTGGGAGAGTCTGCTTCTGAAGAAGCTATCCAGCAGTATCACATTGAGAATGGTCTTGATGACCCATGGCCTGTGAGATATGTACGTTATATCGGTGATGTTGCTCATGGAAACCTGGGTACCTATGGCACTTCTCACTATTCAGTTGCTGAAAGAATTTCAAAGGCTCTGCCAGTAACTATGCAGTTAACCTTTATGGGTCTCTTTATTGGCGCAATAGTTTCGTTTACGTTGGGCGTTATTGCGGCTCTCTATAGAGACCAATGGCCCGATCAAATCATCCGCGTATTCTCAATTGCCGGTCTTGCAACGCCATCATTTTGGTTGGCAGTTCTTTTGATTCTGGTCTTTGCGTCTACGCTCAAGCTTTTGCCTGCCTCTGGAGCACTACCAGATCCTACGGTAAATCTTGGCGGCTACTTTGCTCGTATGATTATGCCGGCATTTGCACTTGCGGTTCCAATGTCTGGTCAGATGACCCGTATTGTTCGTACCGCAATGGTCGAGGAGCTGGATAAGGACTACGTCCGTACTGCTCGCGGCGCTGGTATTCCAGAGAGAATCGTCATTGCAAGAAACGTACTTCGCAACGCTCTTATTACCCCTGTAACCACACTTGGTCTGAAGATTGGTTACCTCATGGGTGGCGCCGTTGTTATTGAGGTTATTTTTAACCTTCCTGGCATGGGTACCGCAATTCTTGAGGGCATCCAGGGTAACGAGGCAATGCTTGTTCAGGGCGTTGTTGTTGTCGTTGCACTGTCCTTCATCATCATCAACATTGTTGTTGATATGTTGTACATCTTGATTAACCCACGCATTAGGACGGTGTAGTGCGATGGTACAAATGAGAAAAAAACAAGTCGAGAAGCTCGAAGAAGCTGCTGCAAAGGGTTCAACCTTTGGTGGCTTTAAGAAGATGAAGACAGCTTCCAAGATTGCTCTTGTCATTCTTGTCTTTGTTGTTCTTGCTTCTGTCTTTGCAAATTTTATTGCTCCACATAACCCACTTGAGATCTTCAACGCTCGTCAGGCTCCAGGCAATGGATTCATTTTTGGTACTGACGATAAGGGCCGCGATATTCTTTCTCGTATGCTCCATGGTGGTCAGTATTCACTGGTCATTGGTTTTGGTGCTACAGGCATGGCGCTACTGTGTGGCTCAATTATTGGTGCTATTGCCGCTGTTTCTAGAAAGGCTGTCTCTGAGGTCATCATGCGTGTGCTCGACATCATCATGTCGTTCCCAGGCATTGCACTTGCAGCAGTCTTTGTTTCTATTCTTGGTAACAGCGTTCCTTCAATCATCTTTGCCATTGGCTTTATGTACACGCCACAGATTGCGCGTATTGTTCGTGCAAACATCGTAAGTGAGTACGGCGAGGATTACGTAAGGGCAACCATTGTTTCTGGTGCTCGTGCACCTTGGATTTTGTGGAAGCACGTTCTTCGTAACTGCATTGCTCCCATCATGGTCTTTACCGTTACGCTTGTTGCAGACGCAATCATCTTTGAGGCATCTTTGACCTTTATTGGCGCTGGTATTGCAGAGCCAACTCCTACATGGGGTAATATCCTGGCTGATGCTCGTGCTGGCGTTCTTGCTGGCCGCTGGTGGCAGGCATTCTTCCCAGGCCTAGCTATTATGATGACCTGCCTGGCACTGAACATCCTCTCCGAGGGTCTTACTGATGCTATGGCAGCAGCACCTGGAGCTCCTGTAGATACAGAGAACTCTGACTCCAGGCGTGCAGATGACATTCTTGCGTCTGATCCAGTTCGTGCATATGCAGAGCAGGCAGAGTCCCTTGAGCGCAGACTTAATGCACTCAAAGAGGTTGAGCTGTCTAGAACAGACAGACGTAAGCCAGACTTTGATGTTGCTCCATTGCTCAGTGTTAAAGATCTTTGCATCAGCTTTGAGTCTCACGGAGACGTTAAGGTTGTTGACCACGTAAGCTTTGATGTTCGTCCTGGTCAGTGCATGGCGCTGGTCGGCGAGTCTGGCTGTGGTAAGTCTATTACCACCAAGGTCATCATGGGTCTAACTGATCCAAAAGAGACCATTACCGGCCAGGTTCTCTACAAAGACCAAGACCTCTTGAAGCTCTCCAAAGAAGAGCACCGTAAACTACTTGGACACGAACTTGCAATGGTCTACCAGGACGCTCTGTCTTCCTTGAACCCTTCCATGCTTATCTCTTCTCAGATGAAGCAGCTTACCAGCAGGGGAGGCACTCGTTCTGCTGAGGAGCTTCTGGAGCTTGTTGGTCTGGATCCAAAGCGTACGCTTGAGTCCTACCCACACGAGCTTTCTGGTGGTCAGCGTCAGCGTGTTCTGATTGCTATGGCACTTACCCGCGATCCTTCTCTGGTCATCTGCGACGAGCCAACAACTGCTCTGGACGTTACTGTTCAGAAGCAGGTCATCAAGCTCTTAAATGACCTTCAGCGTCGTCTTGGCTTCGCAATGATCTTTGTTAGCCACGACCTTGCACTTGTTGCAGAGGTTGCTTCTGAGATTACCGTTATGTACGCAGGCCAGGTTATTGAGCAGGCAGCTACTACTGAGCTTCTGACCAATCCTGTTCACGAGTACACCCGCGGTCTTCTCGGCTCTGTTCTTTCCATTGAGGAAGGCGCACAGGATGGTACTAGGCTTCACCAGGTACCAGGTTCTGTTCCTTCTCCAGAAGACTTCCCAACAGGCGATAGGTTTGCTCCTCGTTCGAGCCACCCAGATCTGGGTCTTGAGGTTCACCCTGTTATCAAGGAGATTCCTGGTAAGCACCATCGTTTCTCCGAGCTGCCTGATGAGTATCTGAAGGAGCATGGTCTTGTGCCTTACCTTGAGCGTTCTCAAAAGGAGGTGAGGTAAATGGCTACAACATCTGAAGAACAGCCAATTATCTTCCTCGATGATATTTCGGTTACGTTTAAAACACGTACGGGTTCAATCTTTAAGCCTAATAAGGTTCATGCAGTACAGAATGTTTCTCTCAAGCTTATGCCTGGTGAGACCATTGGTATTGTTGGTGAGTCTGGCTGCGGAAAGTCGACTACCGCAAATGTCATGTGTGGTCTTCAGTCACCAACGTCCGGTCATGTGTACTTCAAGGGAATGGATGTTACCAAGCGTACTCCAGAGCTTAGAAAGCAGATTGGCCGCGTTGTCTCTGTTGTCTTCCAGGACCCAGCAACTGCTCTTAACCCTCGTATGATTGTTAAAGACCAGCTCATGGATCCACTGCTCGTGCATAAGGTAGGAACAGAAGAGGAGCGAGAAGCCCGTATTAATGAGCTTGTCGGTCTGGTAGGACTGCCACATTCGGCACTTCGCGCCCTTCCTGGTCAGCTTTCTGGTGGTCAGCGTCAGCGTGTTGCTATTGCACGTGCGCTTTCTCTGAATCCATCGGCAATCATTGCTGACGAGCCTACTTCCGCACTGGACGTTTCTGTTCGTGCACAGATCTTGAACCTGCTTACAGACCTTAAGTCTGAGCTGGGTCTCTCGATGATCTTTATTTCGCACGATATCCAGACCGTTCGCTATGTTTCTGACCGCATCATTGTTATGAATCACGGCCAGATTATGGAAGATGGTCCTGCTAAGCAGGTCTTTGAGCATCCAACAGATCCTTACACTAAGACGCTTTTGGGTGCTGCACCATCTTTGCTTCATCCTAAACTGGGTGAGTAGCGCTTACGTTTTTGTTTGACCAGAGCGCAGCTTAGGCTGCGCTCTTTTAGCTTGTTAGGTGGATCAATGCACCAAGAAACGCTTGAGCTTGCAGAATTGAAGGCAGCTCATGCTTTGACGCCCTATCCTTCGGATTTTGAGGCGTTTTGGAAGGCACGTATGGAGGAAGCAGATAACGCCCCTCTCAGCTGGCAGATTGTTCCTTCAACAGAGGTCACGTCAACTGCTTCAGCTCACTTTTTTGATCTTACATTTGTAGGCATTGATGGCGCGGAAATCTACGCAAAGTACCTGCGTCCACAGACTGCCTCAGGCGTACAAACTCCGCTTGTTTTACAGTTCCATGGCTATCCAGGATCTTCTCGCAGTTGGTTTGAGCAGAGCTCATTTTTGGGCTTAGGCTGCTCGCTGATTGCGCTTGATAATCCTGGGCAGGGTGGCCGTAGTTTGGACGGAAGCTCTTACAAGAGCACTACCGTCTCTGGTCACTTGGTGCTTGGACTAGATGGACCTGTAGAGGACCTTTACTTTGTTCATCTGTATCAGAACATTCGCTTGCTCTGCAGAATTGTTAGACAGCTTGAAGGAATTGATACAGATCGCGTTTTTGTAAACGGCGCCTCGCAGGGAGGTGGTATTGGTCTTGCTACCTGTGCACTCAATCAAGACCTGATTAATAGGGCAGCAATTCTTTATCCCTTCCTCACTGATTTTAGGTGTGTGTGGGAGCTTAATGCTGACGAGGTTGCATACGAGGGCATTCGTTATTATTCCCGCTGGTTTGACGCAGATGGTTCTCGCGTTGATGAGGTCTTTGCAAAGCTTGCCTATATTGATTCAGCTAATTTTGCACGCTTGGTTACCTGTCCTGTGCTTTTTGGCACCGGACTTGATGACCCGGTAGTTCCTCCAGAGGCTCAGTTTGCAGCTTACAATGCCTTGACCTGCCCAAAGAGGCATCTTCTTTACCCCGGATATGCGCATGAAGAGATTGGTGATTTTGACGATAAGATCATTGATTTCTTCTGCTCTGAAAATGGAGAGCAAGCTCTTGAAGTGTTGGACTCGTCATTTCCTGCTCAAGCAGAAGGCGAGGTGTGTGCATGAGGGGCTTAACACAAAGGCTTGAAGATGCCCGTTCTTATCGCGGTGCGTGGCTTAGACCATCAAACTTTGAATCATTTTGGGAGACGTCTGTAGCGTTTGCACAAAATGCGCACGTAGAGAGTGTGGTTGAGCTTCCGTCTGCTACCCAGACTGCAACGTTCAAGCGCATTACATTTGCCTCAACCGACCAGACGCAGCTGCGTGCTCGTGTCATTCTTCCAGCGGGTGCATCGGTGGCAGAGCTGACCACCGCAGTGGAGGTCCTGCCTACGACTGAGCTGTCAGCCACAACAGAGCTACCAGCGGTGGTACTCTTCTCCGATCTGGGTCGGGGAGCGCGCAGCTGGCTGCATCTATTGCGCTTCTCGGCACTTGGTTTGCCCGTCGTGGCCCTGGAGGCTCGTCCATGCGAAGCCCAGCTCCAAGACGCTTGGAGGGGAGCGCTTAGCGCAGAGGAGCTTGCTCACGCGCTCATCAACCCAGATGACGCTGCATCCTCCACGCTCAAGCAGCTCATCGATGACGCGCTGGTAGCTGCCTCGGTTGCCTCACGCTTCCTGGGACGCACAACCGTCACCTGGGGAGAAGGTCTAGGGGGCTCGCAGGCTTTGTTTGCGGCTGCGCTTCTGCCCAAGGAAGTGAGCGCTACCATGGCCCTGAACCCGCTCTTTGCCGACAACGCAACAACCCTGCGCACGGTTGTCGGGTGCGGAGACACCCCGCAGTCAGATGCAGCTATCGACGCGATCGGTCTTCTCGACAGTGCGTGCGCGGCCGAGCTTGTGCGTGTACCTGCGCTTATTGGCACGGCCCTGCTGGACCAGAGCGCGCCAACTGAGGGAACGTTTGCGCTGTATAACCGTTTGGCGGGACGAAAAGAAATATGTGTATATCCTAAGTTTGGCCACGAGCGCATCAATCAGTTTGAGAACGAGCAAATCAACTATCTCTGCGAGGTTATATCAGGGCTTTGTCATAACTAAGCGGACTATAATTACGTAGGTTCTTTGAAGTTGCTTTTGATCAATGCTTTGGTCGGCTACTTCAGTACATTGTTGTATGAAACCAGTTGGATTTTCCAACGTGTGAAAGGATAAAGCATGTCCAGTAACGTACCATTTAGCGGTGTTGTTCCACCAGTTGTAACCCCAGATACTCCAGACCATCAGCTTGATGTTGTGTCGTTTGAGCGCTCCATTAACCGTCTCATTGAGGCTGGCGTAGACGGCCTGTTCTTCCTCGGCTCTTCTGGCGAGGTTGTTTTTGCAACTGATGAGCGTCGCGATCAGATTGTTCGCGAGGCTGTTCGCATTGTTGACCACCGCGTTCCGGTCCTTGTGGGCATCATTGATACCGAGACCGAGCGCGTCTTGGAGCACGGTCGCCGTGCCCTCGCACTGGGTGCAGATGCTCTTGTAGCAACCGCTCCTTTCTACGCACTTGGTGGTCCAGCTGATATTGAGGAGCACTTCCGCATCCTCCACCAGGAGCTGGACGCACCTCTGTTTGCGTATGACATTCCTGTCTGCGTTCACACTAAGCTTCCTTGGAAGATGCTTGCTCGTCTGGGCGCAGAGGGCGTTCTTGCAGGCGTTAAGGACTCTTCTGGCGATGACGTTTCCTTTAGGTATCTTGTTCAGGAGAACGAGAAGAACGGTCACCCTCTGACCCTTCTGACTGGTCACGAGATTGTTGTTGACGGCGCTCTTCTTTCTGGTGCAGACGGTTCTGTTCCTGGTCTTGCTAATGTTGAGCCAGAGGGCTACGTCCGCATGTGGAAGGCAGCTCAGGAAGGTAACTGGGCAGAGGTCAAGCGTGAGCAGGACCGACTTAACGAGATTTCCCATATCTTTGATGTCACTACAGGCGTTCAGGGCTATGGTGCTGGCGTTGGCGCCTTCAAGTGCGCACTTAACCTCATGGGCATCTTTGATTCTGACCAGATGCCTCGTCCTGTTAAGCCACTTGATGGCCAGAACCGTGAGGCAATCAAGCAGGTTCTTATTGCAAACGGCCTTCTCTAAATAAGAGGGGACATCATGGACTCTAAGTTTGTTTCTCCAACACACGTTTGTGCTGTTGATATTGGCGGCACAAAAATTGCCTGCGGAATAGTCACCCTTAACGGCACTGACGCTCCAAACGTCCAGTCCGTAAAGAAGGTCCCAACTAACGCAAAAGAGGGCGGCAAGCAGGTTCTTGCCACCGTTCTCCAGGCAATTAGAGAGGCACTTGCTCGTGCAGAAGAGCTGGACCTTATCATCTCTGGCGTGGGTATTTCTTCTGCTGGTGTTGTTGACCCTCGTACGGGCGACATCACCTACGCAAATGAGCTTATGCCCGGCTGGGGCGGAACCGCTCTTGGCTCTGCAGTTACCAGTGAGTTTGGCCTTCCGTGCAGCGTTCTTAATGATGTTCATGCTCACGCTCTGGGTGAAGCTCGCCATGGTGCTGGCCACGGCAAAGATAGCGTTTTAACCGTAGCAGTTGGCACGGGCATTGGTGGCGCCTTTGTGAACCACGGCATCTTGATGCTGGGTGCTCACGACGAGGCTGGTCACATTGGTCACGTTGCAACTCCAGCAGCTGCAGGGGTTGATTGTCCTTGTGGTGGAACTTCTCACCTTGAGCCTGTTTCTGCAGGTCCTGGCATTATTCGCGAGTACGTCCGCCTTGGCGGCTCCGATACGCTTGAAGACGGCTCCGCTCTTGATGGCGCAGAGATTGACCGCAGAGCTCTTGCTGGCGAGAAGATCGCTCAGGCTGCAGAGGAGCGCTCGGGCCGCGCACTTGGTGAGGTCTTGGGTAGCATGTGCAACATGCTTGACCCTTCCGTCATCATCCTGTCTGGCTCCGTTGCAGAGTGCGGCAAGTACTGGCACGAGGCGCTTGAAGCTGCATTTAAGCTGCAGGCAATGCCTCCTGTTCAGGCAACGCCTATTGTGAAGGGAACCCTTGGTGGAGAAGCTCCTCTTATTGGTGCTGCAGAAAACCTTGTTCTACCTGGCTATTTAGAGACACGTCTTTAGGAAAAAGCACGTCAGCAGGCAAATTATTTGCTGACCAGACACGCCGCAAAGACATGCACCTTTAACGTACGTACATTCTTGTGAGGAGAATACCGTGGCATATTCAGAGCTTGTTGAGTCACTTAAAGGAAAACTCATCGTCAGCGTCCAGGCGTATCCTGGTGAGCCTATGAGGCATCCAGAGACCATGGCTCAGATTGCTCGTGCTTGTGAGCTTGGCGGCGCTGCAGCTATTAGGTGCCAGGGTTTGTCTGATATTTCTGCCATTAAAGGCAGGGTTGAGATTCCTGTTATTGGCCTCTGGAAAGAGGGTCATGAAGGCGTCTACATTACTCCTACGCTTCGTCATGCGCGTGCTTGTATTCACGCTGGTGCAGACGTTGTTGCTCTTGATGCAACTGACCGTCCAAGGCCAGATGGTAGAACCTTTGAAGAGACCGTTGCTGCTCTTCGTGCAGAGTCTGACGTGCTGATTATGGCTGACTGCATGACTATGGATGACATCCGTCGCGCTGTTGCCGCTGGTTGTGACCTAGTTTCAACTACGCTCTCTCACAACAAGGCCGCTATTGATACAACGCTTGACGATGGCCCTGACATTGCCCTTCTCCAGCAGGCAACTACTGAATTCCCAGGTATTGCCATTATTTGCGAGGGTCACGTCCACACACCACAAGACGCAAAAGATGCTCTGGATGCAGGCGCTTGGGCAGTTGTTTCAGGTACAGCCATTACACATCCAACTTCAATTACCTCTTGGTTTGCTGCAGCACTTGAGGATTAACGCTTGGAGCGGTAAGGTTTTCTCGTCACGTATTTAAGGAGCGCCTGTGAAGAAAAACGATCCTACATCTTCAGTTATTCCCGACATTGTCATTATTACGGGTATGTCTGGATCGGGTCGTACGCAGGCGCTTCATGTGTTTGAGGACATGGGTTATTTCTGCATTGATAACCTGCCACCAGCTCTTATTTTGCAGCTTTCTAACCTTGTGGGCATTAACACAGGTGTTGGCCGCCACTTGGCCGTTACCTGCGATTTGCGCTCGCAAGGTCTCTTTGATGACATCTCTGAAGCTCTGAAGTCTCTTGCAGATCACGAGCTCACGTACAAGATTGTCTATCTGGACTCCTCAGACGAAGTACTCATGCGTCGCTATAGCGAGAATCGCCGTCGTCATCCTTTAGCGCAGGAGGGAGAAAATCTCTCATCTGCAATTTCTAGGGAGCGCGCACAGCTACAGGACATAAAAGCGCTGGCAGATGTTGTCCTAGATACCTCGTCTATGCGTACTAATACGCTCAAGAGCCGCCTTCGTCGTGCATTTTCAGAGCTTGCTGAACAGCAGCTTATGGATGTTAGCGTGTTTTCCTTTGGCTTCAAAAATGGTTTGCCCGTTGAGGCTGACCTTATGATTGACGTGCGATTCCTGCCTAATCCTTACTATGATCCAGAGCTCAGACCACTTACCGGTCTTGATGAGCCAGTAGCTCAGTTTGTCCTTCAGCATGGCACTACTAAGAAATTCCTTAAGTCTTGGTTTGAGCTGCTTGATGTAGTAATGCCTGGCTATGTGCAGGAAGGCAAGAGTTTGCTCTCTATTGCGGTAGGTTGCACGGGTGGCCAGCATAGAAGCGTTGCAATCGCCCGTGCTACCGCAGAGCACCTTACTAGCCAGGGTTATCGCGTAACGCTGTTCCATCGCGATCTTGATGCGGCTCAGAAGAAGTCTCAGCAGGCTGAGTAGAAGTTAGTCAGCCATGTCCTATACTGCCTTGGTAAAAAATGAGCTGGTCAGCGTACCAGAAATTCAGACGGACAGTGAATTAGCCCAGCTTTCTGCGCTTATTCGTGTTTCCGGAACGTTATCGATGCACGGTCCTGGTAAATTTGCCGTTCGCATTGTTACTGAGACAGGAACTGTTGCCCGTACCGTTATTAGTTCTTCTCGCCGTCTGTTTGATCTGGGTACTTCCGTTGAGTACCGTCGCTCTATCATGCATAAAAAACGCAACTATTTGCTTGAGATTTCTAACCAGGATTCGCTTGCAGAAGCACTTTCCGCTCTTGGCATTTATATACCGGGAGAAGGCCTGGTAAGTGGCATTCCTAAAAGCGTTATTCGCACCAAGCAAGCGCAGCGTGCTTTTTTGCGCGGAGCGTTTATGGCGGGCGGATTTTTGGCCGATCCCTTAAAAGATTTTCACTTAGAGATTGCTGTCTCGGGAGAAAGATTTGCCACTGAGCTGGTAAAACTTATGGGATCCATTGGTGTAAAGGCGCGGCTTAATCATCGTAACCGTCATACCAATGCGCTGATGCGTACCAGAGAAATTTATGCTGTCTACCTTAAGAGCTCTGACGACATCATCAAGTTTTTGCGAGAGATTGGTGCGCCCACCATGGCGCGCGCTATTGCGTTTACCCGCGTGCAAAAGCATTATCGCAACAACGTCAACCGAGTTGTTAACGCAGAGATGGCAAATCAAACACGGTCTTCAAATGCAGCAGCAGACCAGTTGGCGCTTATAGAAAAGGCCGAGAAACTCGTTGGACTTAGAGCTCTGCCGCCAGCGGTCAGAGATTTTTGTCTTGCACGAAAAGATAACCCTGAGCTGTCATTATCAGCGCTGGGGGAGTCGTTTGTACCACCCTTATCCAAGTCCGCTATGTATCACCGATTGCTGCGTTTGGAAAAAATCGTTCAGGATTTAGAAAAAGATGCATAAGTTATCGGCGAGTGCGGTAAAATACTCGGTGTACGGTTTAAATGTTAATGAATCCGGAGAATGGCTCTGGGTCACCGAAAGGAGCATTACGTATGGCAGTAAAGGTTGCTATTAACGGTTTTGGCCGCATTGGTCGCCTTGCATTTAGGCAGATGTTTGGTCACGAGGGTTCTGAGATTGTTGCAATCAACGACCTTACTTCTCCAGAGATGCTTGCATATCTTCTGAAGTATGACTCTACTCAGGGCAACTATTCCCGCGATCACAAGGTAGAGGCAACTGACCACTCCATCATCGTTGACGGTCACGAGATTGTTATTTACAAGGAGGCAGACGCTAACAACCTGCCTTGGGGCGATCTCAACGTTGACGTTGTTCTTGAGTGCACCGGTTTCTACACTTCTAAGGACAAGGCACAGGCTCACATCAACGCTGGTGCTAAGAAGGTTGTCATTTCTGCTCCTGCAGGCAATGACCTCCCAACCATCGTCTTCAACGTTAACCACGAGACCCTCACTGCAGATGACAACATCATCTCCGCAGCTTCCTGCACCACCAACTGCCTTGCTCCTATGGCAAAGGGTCTTAACGACTTCGCAACTATCAAGTCCGGTATCATGACCACCATTCACGCATACACTGGTGACCAGATGATCCTCGACGGCCCACAGCGCAAGGGTAACTTCCGTCGTTCCCGTGCTGGTGCAGAGAACATCGTTCCTAACTCCACTGGTGCTGCTAAGGCAATCGGCCTTGTTCTTCCTGAGCTCAACGGCAAGCTTATTGGTGCTGCTCAGCGCGTTCCTACGCCAACTGGCTCCCTCACCAACCTCTATGCTGTTGTTGACAAGAAGGTCACCGTTGACGAGGTCAACGCTGCAATGAAGGCATATGCAGAGACCATCCCAGAGACCTTTGGTTACAACGAGGATGACATCGTTTCCCGCGACATCGTCGGCGAGACCCACGGCTCCATCTTCGACGCAACTCAGACCATGTGCTCTGACCTTGGCGATGGCACCACTCTTGTTCAGGTCACCTCTTGGTACGACAACGAGAACTCCTACACTTCTCAGATGGTCCGCACCATCAAGTACTTCGAGAAGTTCGTTGCTTAAGTTCTAGTTACATAGACGCCTTAGGCGCGGTCGCAGCATCTGCCGCGATCGCGCCTTCTTTTGTTGGAAACGTATTTAAAGGAGTGACATGGCTTTTACAAAGAAGACTGTCCGCGATGCAGATGTTGATGGTAAGCGCGTACTTATGCGCGTTGACTTCAACGTGCCTCTGAAGGACGGCGTTGTTACTGACGACACCCGCGTTCGCGCTGCACTTCCAACCATCCAGTATCTTCTCGACCACAACGCAAAGGTCATCCTGATGAGCCACCTTGGTCGTCCAGATGGCACCGGCTTCCAGCCAGAGCTTTCCCTGCGCCCAGCTGCAGAGAAGCTTGCTGAGCTTCTTGGTCGCGAGGTTAAGTTTGTTGAGGACACCTATGGCGAGAAGGCCCGTGAGGCTGTAGACGCACTCAAGGACGGCGAGGTTCTTGTTCTTGAGAACGTCCGTTTTGACAAGCGTGAGAAGAAGAACGATCCAGAGATTGCAAAGACCCTTGCATCTTATGGTGACATCTTTGTTCTTGACGCCTTTGGTACCGCTCACCGTGCACAGGGCTCCGTTGTTGGACCAGCAGCTTACCTTCCTGCATATGCTGGCTTCCTGCTTGAGAAAGAGGTTGACACTCTTACCTCTATCTTCTCTAACCCAGAGCGCCCACTTGTAGCTATCGTTGGTGGCTCCAAGGTTTCTTCTAAGATTGGTGTTCTTGATCACCTTATCGATTCCGCTGATACCCTCATCATTGGTGGCGGTATGGCATACACCTTCTTCCTGGCTAAGGGTTATACCGTTGGTACTTCTCTTCAGGAGCCAGACTGGATTGAGCGCGCAGGCGAGATGCTCAAGAAGGCAGAGGAGAAGGGCGTTAAGATTCTGCTTCCTGTTGACAACGTTGTTACCGATCACTTTGGTGAGGACGCTGTTGGTGAGGTAGTTCCTTCCGATCAGATTCCTGCAGACCGCATGGGTATGGACATTGGTCCTAAGACTGTTGAGCTTTACTCTGAGGCTATCAAGGGCGCAAAGACCGTCTTCTGGAATGGTCCTATGGGCGTCTTTGAGTTTGACCAGTTTGCAAAGGGCACCGAGGCTGTTGCTCGTGCTGTTGCAGATGCTGATTGCACCTCTATCATCGGCGGCGGCGATTCTGTTGCAGCAGTTAACAAGTTCCACCTTGCTGACAAGATGAGCTGGATCTCCACTGGCGGCGGCGCTTCCATGGAGCTCGTTGAGGGTAAGGCACTTCCAGGAGTGGAGGCGCTTCTCGATGCGTAATCGTATGATCGCAGGTAACTGGAAGATGAATGAGACTTTCGCTGAGGGCGTTGAGCTTGCTCAGGGAATTGTTGATCAGCTTGCTTCCGGTACCGGAAACGTTGATGTTGTTATTGCTCCACCTCTTGTAGACCTTAAGGGTGTCTCTGAGGTTCTTACCCAGGCCAACTCTTCCGTTGCTCTCTCTGCTCAGAATGTGTACTGGGAGGAGTCTGGTGCCTTTACTGGTGAGACCTCTCCAGCAATGCTGACCTCTGTTGGTGCAACTTACTGCATCATTGGTCACTCCGAGCGTCGTGGCTACTTTGGCGAGACCGACGAGGACATTAACCGCAAGGCAAAGGCACTGATGGCTCATGACATTGTTCCTATTTCTTGCTGCGGCGAGTCCCTTGAGGTTCGTAACGCCGGTACTCACGTTCAGTTTGTTGTTGACCAGATTAAGGCAGATACCAAGGGTCTAGAGATTACCGATCCTTCCAAGTACGTTATTGCTTATGAGCCAATCTGGGCAATTGGTACTGGTATGACTGCAACTGCTGATGACGCACAGGAAGTCTGCGGTGCAATCCGTAAGACCCTGGTAGAGATCTTTGGTGCAGAAATTGCAGACGGTATCCGTATTCTTTACGGTGGCTCTGCTAAGCCAGAGAACGTTGGTGGCTTCCTCGAGAAAGAGGACGTCGACGGCGCACTTGTTGGTGGTGCATCTCTCAAGGCTGATTCCTTCGTTGCAATGGTAAAGAGCGCAATGAACTAAACTCTGGCAAAGTTTCTTACCACCGGTGAGGAGCTTGTCCCATCTGTTAAGTTCTTGTTTGTTTTGCAACTTGGCACACGTCATTCCCAAAGGGGAGTGGCGTGTGCTATTCTTTTCTCTTGTACGTGAAAATAACTAGGGCTGGATTTTCTCGCCAGCAAGAGGGGGAACCTCGTGGGCGTTCTGAATACAATTCTTTTAGTGCTGTTTGTACTTTCTGGCATTTTGACGGTGCTGCTTGTTTTGGCACACTCCGGAAAGGGCACCGGCGTTTCTGACATGATTGCTGCATCTATGTATAACGCAAGCGCTGGTTCAGGCATTATGGAGAAGAACCTTGATCGCCTTACCGTCATCACTACAACCATCTTCTTGGTCTGTGCTATTGTGATGGCTTTGACGTTCCCTGTTGGCGCTATTGGCTAAGCAGTCGCTTGCATATTTGAATTACCTGCCGAGAAACCCGAGTTTCTCGGCATTTTTTATTCGTAGCCTGCGGAGCATGTGAAAATTTGCTGTTAGGAATACCAGCAAAAAAGCTGTGTGCGGCAGATAGAAGTTGTCTGTTACTTCTTAACAGAATTTTCAATAACGTTTCTCATATGTAAACAAATTTGATTGTGACCTGCACGCTGGACTTTAACAGTCATTATATGTGGATACGTTTTACTGGGATTGGTATGCATAATCTTGCTTATCTAAGAGATATTTTTTGGGTTAAGCAGCTTATCCATGGTAAAATTGCACTTTGCTGTGTATTCACGGCATGTTTGTTGTAGGAATGCTAGGTTGCCATACCGAGAAAACCTCGCTTATCGGGTGGATAAGCGCAAGGCGGTGAGGAGAGTCAATGGCACGGTTTGTTTGGTACGTTACAAAGAGGATTTTGAGCTACATTGTGATGATTTTTGTTGCAACTTCGCTCACATTCTTCCTCGCATCATCATTTATGAACCCACGCTCCAACTTTGAGCAGCGTACTCCACGTCCTCCACAGGAGTCTATTGAGGAAAACCTGTATAGGACTAATCTGAATGATAAGACTCCAGTTATTGAACGTTATCAGGTTTGGGTTACCAATCTATTTACCAAGTTTGATCTTGGTATGACTCCAACAGGCGATAACGTTAACCGTGAGATGAGCTCTAAGTTTATGGCTTCTATTGAGCTTATGACTCCAGCAACTATTTTGTCAGTTGTTATTGGTGTTAGCCTGGGCGTTTATACCGCCCAACGTCAGTATCAGTGGCAGGACCGCTTCTTAAGTGGTGTTGCTTCGGTTTTGCTGGTTATTCCAACCGTTGTTATGGCAATCTTGATTGTTTTTGCAGCAATCGAGATTAACGCACGTGCCGGTTCTCGTATTTTCTACGTTACCGACCTTTCTAGTGGAGATACCGGAAACTTTTTCACTTGGCTCATTGACTTCCTCCAGCACATTATTCTTCCAACCATTGTTCTTACTATCGTAAGCTCCGTTGGTTACCACCTCTCTCAGCGTACGTACCTGCTTGACGAGATGCACGCAGACTATGTCCGTACTGCTCGCGCAAAGGGACTTACTCGTAAGAAGGCAATTCGTAAGCACGCTCTTCGCGTTTCTTTGATTCCAACCGCTGTTTCAGTTGCTTTCTCTCTTGCAGGTATCTTCACAGGTGCTGTTATGACCGAGAAGGTCTTTGCAATTCACGGTCTTGGTGAGTACTTCATTAACTGTATTAACAACAACAATATTCACGGTGCAGTTGCAGTTGCAGCATTCTCTGGCGCAATGACTCTTGTTGGCGCTCTTCTGGCTGACCTCTTTGCTGCTGCCCTTGATCCACGAATTAAGATGAGCTAAGGAGGCGGACATGTCTAAAGAAGAGCTTCAGAATAAAGACGAGAAAAACGTCTCCATTGATGCAGGTCTTACTAACGCTGAGCGTGAGCTTCAGGCAGATGCTAAGTCTGACAATAAAGAAGTTAAAAGAATTAGTTATGCTGGCCTGATTGCAAGGCGTTTCTTCCGCCAGCGTTCTGCAGTAATCGGTTTGATTATTCTTGGAATTATGGTTCTCATTGCAGTTTTTGGACCATATGCCACTCCGTTTAATTACACAGATGCTGACTTTACTGCAATTAACATGGCTCCTAATGCAAAGCATTGGTTTGGTACTGATGGTGCTGGTATTGATTTGTATGCCTGTGTTGTCCACGGTCTTGGCCGTTCTTTGACCATTGGTATCAGCTATGCAATCTTGACCACTATCATTTCTGCAATTATTGGTACTGCCATTGCTTATGTTCGCGGCATTCCAGAGAAGATTGGTATGTGGCTTCTTGATATGCTCATGGTCATCCCTAGCTTCTTGCTGGTTGCTATGATTGTTCGTGCAGCAGGCGGTGAGTCTGGTTGGCTCATGCTTATCTTTGGTCTAACTGCTTTTGGTTGGATTGGTCGCGCGCGTACTATCCGTACCATGGCTCTGTCTTTGCGTGAGAGAGATTACGTCAAGGCCGCTAAGTACATGGGCGTTCCACCATTTACCATCATTGTTCGTCACCTTATTCCAAACCTTGGTTCAATTCTTATTATTGATTTGGTCTTGGCTGTTATTGGTGGCATTAACTCTGAGACTGCATTCAGCTTCTTGGGTCTTGGTATCAAGGCACCAGATACCTCTCTTGGTTATCTTCTGAGTGCTGGTTCTTCTGCAATGCTTACTACTCCATGGATGATTCTGATTCCATCGGCATTTCTGATTGTTGTTTGTGTTGGCCTGCAGCTCATCGGCGACGGCCTTCGCGATGCCTTTGACCCTTATTCACGCGCTGCTGGTAGCGTTAAAGATCAGGAAGAGGATTCTTCCAAGGATGACGCTCAGCTCGGTGATCTTGAGGGAAGCATCGTTTCTGAAGAAACTACGGAGCGTGCATAATGGCTGACATTACTAATACTTCTGCAAAGCAGGGAAATGTAGAGATGGATGATGTCCTACGCTATGAGCTGCTTGAGTCAAATGGTCCTAAGGGTGCACCAACAGGAGATCCAGTTCTTTCTGTTCGTGATCTTAAGGTTTCCTTTAACACTGAGGCTGGTCGTGTAGATGCAGTTCGTGGTGTTAACTTTGATCTTTGGGGTGGCCGTACCCTCGGTATCGTAGGTGAGTCCGGTTCTGGTAAATCGGTCACGGCGCTTTCTCTTATCGGTCTTCTTGATGACAACGCTCACGTTACCGGCTCCATTAAGCTTGGTGATGAGGAGCTCATTGGTAAGACCGACGAAGAGATGTCAGAGCTTCGTGGCACTAAGATTTCTATGATTTTCCAGGATCCACTGTCTGCTTTGACTCCAATGTTCTCTATTGGAGATCAGCTTGCAGAGGCTCTGCTTACCCACAATCCTCATATGAGCAGGTCAGACGTTCGTAAGCGTTGTATTGAGCTTCTCTCCATTGTTGGTATTACTGATCCAGAGAATCGTCTGGATTCTTTCCCACATGAGTTCTCTGGCGGTATGCGTCAGCGTGTTGTTATTGCAATTGCTATTGCAAACAACCCTGACATCATCATCGCAGACGAGCCAACCACCGCTCTTGACGTAACTATTCAGGCTCAGATTCTTGACGTCTTGAAGGTTGCACAGAAAGAGACTGGCGCAGCAGTTGTTCTGATTACTCACGACCTTGGTGTTGTTGCAGGTACCGCTGATGACATTATGGTTATGTATGCAGGCCGTGGCGTAGAGCGCGCAAGTGTTGATACACTTTTTGCTGAGCCTCGTCACCCTTATACCATGGGTCTTCTGGGCGCTGTTCCAAAACCTCACCTTCAGGCAGAGCATAGGCTTGTTCCTATTAAGGGTAATCCACCATCACTTGCTGCCATTCCAACTGGTTGTCCTTTTAACCCACGTTGTCCTATGGCTACCGAGGAATGCTCCAAGAAAGAGCCAGCGCTGCTTCCTGCAAATGCTGCCGAGGGTCACTTGGCATCTTGCCACCACCTTCAGGAGATTTGCGAGAAGAAGCTCACTTACGCTGAGGTATATCCAGACTTTGAGCCAATCCTTCCAAAGTGGGTTGATGTTCCTCGTAACGAGCGTCCTGTTGTACTTAAGGTTGAGAATCTTACCAAGACTTTCCCTGTTCAGGGTAAGGGCTTTATTAGGCGCAGCAAGGGCACTATGACTGCTGTGGACCGTGCAAGCTTTGAGATCCATGAGGGAGAAACCCTTGCGCTTGTTGGTGAGTCTGGTTCTGGTAAATCAACAACTCTGATGCAGATTATGGATCTGCTGAAGCCTGAGGATGGTCGTATTACGGTCCTTGGTAAAGATGTTGCTGAGCTTAAGAATGCTGCACAGCGTAGAGAGCTTCGTAAAGATCTTCAGGTTATCTTCCAGGATCCAATGAGTTCTCTGGACCCACGTATGCCTGTCTATGACGTTTTGGCTGAGCCACTTCAGGCGCAGGGTTGGAACAAAGAGGATATTAATACTCGTATTGGCGAGCTTATGCGTCTGGTTGGTATCAACCCAGACTATGTTGACCGCTTCCCATCCCAGTTCTCTGGTGGTCAGCGTCAGCGTATTGCTATTGCTCGTGCTCTTGCAACAAGTCCAAAGATTCTTCTGTTGGATGAGCCAATTGCATCTCTGGATGTTTCCATTCAGGCAGGTATTATTAACCTCCTTGAGGATCTTCAGGTTCAGTTGAAGATTTCTTATCTCTTTGTTGCTCACGATCTTGCTGTTATTCGTCATATTTCAGACACGGTTGCTGTTATGCACCT
Organism: uncultured Atopobium sp.; assembly: GCA_900555335.1. Lineage (GTDB taxonomy): Bacteria > Actinomycetota > Coriobacteriia > Coriobacteriales > Atopobiaceae > Lancefieldella. The sequence continues at coordinate 28,166 of USKU01000004.1, forward strand.
GGGAAAGATTGTTGAGTACGGTGAGACTGAAGACGTCTTTACTAACCCACAAGATCCTTACACTAAGGCGCTTCTCTCGGCTATTCCAATCCCAGATCCAAAGATTGAGCGTACCCGTGAGCGTATGATCTACCAGGATGGTAAGCTGATTCCTGCAACCCACATCTCTAACGAGTAACAAAGATTCAATAAATTTTCTGAAAACCCGCACTTAAAACTAGGTGTGGGTTTTCTTTGTTACAAATAGTGAACCAGGTTGTTACGGGAATGTTTCTGCTATGGAGTATTTTCAGGCAATTTCGTATAGTTAAGTGAATATCTGTAGGCCTTTAACGAAATGGGTGATCATATGGCTGACAGTTTTTCCCGTCGTTCGTTCTTTGCTCTGACTGGTATCACCGCCGCAGGCCTTGGCCTTGCTGGTTGTGCTCCATCAAATAATCAGGGCGGCTCTACCACCACTGGCACTGAGCCACAGGACGGCTCTCCTGCAAACACTCCTCTGGATCAGCTTCCAATCCCAGAGAAGGGCAAGACGTACAACAATCCTAAATCTCGTGATGAGGTTAAGGATGGCGGTACTCTGACCCAGCCAATCACCGAGATTGGTCCACAGTGGAATTACTACCAACTTGCTGGTAATACCACTTACATGAACATCCTTCACGGTCTTATCAACCCTCGTGACCTGTTCCTTAACAATGCTGATGGTGATAAGTTTGAGCCAAACAAGGATTACATCAAGGACTTCAAGGTAGAGGAGAAGGACGGCAAGCAGGTTGCTACCCTGACCTTCACTGATCAGGCTACCTTCAACGATGGTACCGCTATTGATTGGACCGCAATTCAGACCGCATTCATCACTATGAGTGGTCAGAATAAAAAGTTTGCAGTTTCTTCAACTGATGGTTATGACAAGTATGAGTCTGTTGAGCAGGGCGATACTGCTAAGACCGCTGTTATTACCATGAAGGAAGCAGTCTATCCAATTGAGAGCATCTTGAGTTATGCTCTGCACCCAAAGCTTCAGGACCCAGACTTCTTCAACAACGGCTACAACAATGAGCCACACAACGAGCTTGGTTCTGGCCCATACATTGTTGATTCTTACGATGATTCTCAGGTTACCTTTAAACCAAATCCAAAGTGGTGGGGTGACGCTCCTAAGCTTGATACCCTTGTTTACAAGCAAATGGATACCCAGGCTTCCATTAATGCATTCAAGAACGAAGAGGTTGACACTACCGGTTCTTCCGTCAATGGTTCTGCTGAGCTTCTTTCTAACTTCACCGGTCTTGGTGATAAGGCTCAGATTCGCCGTGGTCTTGGTATGTCTATTGTTGTTATCGAGCTTAACTCTACTCGCGGTGCTCTTCAGGATGTTGCAGTTCGTAAGGCATTCTGCCAGGTTGTTGATCCTGCAACTATCGTTTCCATCGTCTTCCAGGGTGTTAACTGGAAAGAGGATGCACCAGGCTCTATGCTTTGGCCTTATTGGGCAGCTGGTTATGACAATAACCTCCCAGACGATCTCAAGAACCTCAAGTCTGTTGACGAGCGCAAGGCTGCTGCAAAGAAGACTCTTGAGGATGCAGGCTACAAGCTTAACGGCGATTACTATGAGAAGGACGGCCAGCAGGTAACTTTCAGCTACACCTTGTTCGGTGACGGCACTACTGTTAAGAACCGTGCTGCTGCTATCCAGAAGATGTGCAAGGATGCTGGCATCAACCTTACCCTTGATTCTCACCCATCTTCTGAGTTCTCTGATGTTCTTACCTCTGGTTCTTGGGATGTCTGCCTCTTTGGTTGGGTTGGCACTTCAACTTCTTACAACAACGGTGGCCAGCTCTACGGCTCTGAGTCTGGATCCAACTTTGGTCAGCAGGGCTCCGCAGAGACCGATGAGATGTTTGCAAAGGTTGTCTCTACTCAGAACTTTGATGAGCGCATGAAGATCATGAATGATGCTGAGAAGAAGATGATGCAGACTTACGCATATCTTCCTGTCTACACTGGTCCAGACTGCTACGTTGTCAAGACTGGTCTTGCTAACTTTGGTCCTGCACTCTTCCAGAGCGTTCCAGCAACCATTGTTGGTTGGCAGAAGTAAGCAAGGGACAAGGCGATCTTCTCGCAAAGTTCTTTTGAGAAAAAGTTTTTAATTTTTCTCACAAATGTAGCTTGAAGATGTGTTAGTATATCCCTCGCTGCAAAGCAAGTCGGAGTGGCGGAATTGGCAGACGCGCTAGCTTGAGGTGCTAGTGACCTACTAACGGTTGTGCGGGTTCAAGTCCCGCCTCCGACACCACGGAATTTCGGCGGATCTCTTCGGAGGTCCGCCTTTTTCGTATACTTAGGCAATGTGATTTGTTTTTCCTCGCTGGTAAGGAGTGACTGTGGCAGATAACAAGCTGAGCGTAAGGCGTGTTGAGGGAGTTGTCGACGGGACCGTTGCTGCAACTCTGTCTCAGTTGCTACGACTGACCAGCGATGCAGTCATCGTATTTAATATGGAGGGCATGGTTCTTCTCGCCAATGAGGAGGCCGAGAGCCTATTTGCTAAGGTAGACGGCACCATTGCTGGCCTGGACGTTCGCTTTTTGTTTACGCCGGCAAATCAAGAAAACTTGCAGAAGCCGTTTTCTGTAGAGTCGCTGCCATTTGCGATTGATGGCTCTACGTCTACGGTGGCTGCTCCTGCGCAAGACGGCACGTCGCAGGTGCTAAGCGTGCGTGCAGATTATGTTGGCGCGCCTACGCAGGCCATTGTTTTGACAGCATCTAAGCTTCGTGACTTGGCTAGTCCAATGCACGATGATGAGCGAATGGTGTTGGACCTTCGGCGAGCCAATAAGAGGCTCTCAGGAGCGCTTCAGATTGTTTTGGACACGCTTGACTCGGAAGATATGGGTCAGCTTATTGAGCGCGTGTTAGAAGAGCTCTCAGAGACTGTCGAGGCTGACGGTGCTCTCATTTATCTTGCTGAGCAAGACGGGTATCACCTTCATGGCGCAACGGAGTCTCTGAAGAGCGCGTCATTGAACAGAATTCCTCGCTACTTTGCATTTAACAGCTCACTGGAGCGTTTGACGTTTTATTCTGAGCATGCGCTTCGCTTGCATACCATGCCTTTGAACTCTGGCGCGCTCAAGCAGGGAAGAGTTAAAAAGCGCAACCTGGTCAACGAGGAAACACGCGAGGTTATAACCGTAGATGCAAGTCATCTGCCTCCGTTTACCAGCTTTCTTGTGGTGCCCGTGTGGTTTGGTGGCCACATTGTTGCCTTGATTGAAGTTGGTTGGGAGCGCAAACGTGCGCTTTTGGTTGAAGACGCATGGCTTCTGGACTCCATTGCAAATTACCTCTCAGTACAGCTTGTAGGCGCGTTGTCGGCCATGAGAACGCAGCGTAGAGACACGCTTCGCGAGGCATTAGCTCGCGTGCGCCAAGGATTGCTTCATAGCGCTGCAGAGGGCGAGAAGATCTCTGGCGAGCGTTTACAGCAGGTTATGAGGTCGGTGGGCACCGATCTGTATGCACAGGTTTTCTCGGTAGATTGCTGTGAGGTCACAGGCAACATTACGCTCCATGCGCTTGGCGCTGAGCAAGCGTTTGGCGACGCTCAGGACGGTGTGCAAGACAGCGCGCAGGCCGCAACGGAGGCCGGTGGCGCACAGGCTGCGGCGGAGGCCGGTGGCGCGCAGGATGTCGGCAACCAGATTGCGCTTCCATCGACGGTTGAGGGACTCAAGACAGGAGAGGGCGAGGCGTCAGTCAAAGAGGTTGAGCTTGAATCTGAGCTAAGTCGTGCGCTTGCTGCACAAGGTTTGCCCTGCAAGGGAGCTGTGCTTTTCTTGGGCAAGTTTGCTGGCGAGCAGCATACCTGGCTTTTCTTGCGAGAAGAAA
>USKU01000005.1 GCA_900555335.1 uncultured Atopobium sp.
GTAGTAGGGAAGGTGTTTCGGTAACTCAGGTTGATCACAGAAACCTTCGTCTCTATTTGGCTTATCTCAAACAGGCTCAATATTCAGCAAAAACACTAAATAGGCATTTATCTGCGTTGCGTGGTTTTTACAAATGGATGCAGCGAGAAAAACTGATTGCCATAGACCCAGCTCTTTCACTGAGCAATCCTCGAGCGCCACGAAATCTTCCACACACTATGACTGATTCCGATGTAAATAAGCTTTTGGAATCATGTGATATTTCAACTGCGGTAGGTCTTAGAGATAGAGCATTTCTTGAGTTTTTGTATGCAACAGGAGCTCGTATTTCTGAGGTGGCGTCTCTCAAGCTTGAACAGGTTGATTTGCAAAATGGAACAGTGCGTCTCTTTGGTAAAGGCTCTAAAGAGCGAATTGTCCCTCTCTATGAGTCTGCAATTGAGTGGCTCAAAAAGTACCTTAGGTCTTCTCGGCCTACGCTTTTGTTAAAAGATAAAGCGGGCCGTGCACATTCGGCTCTTTTTATTTCCGTAAGAGGAAATACTATGAGCGCGGATTCTTTGCGCAAGGTTTTTTCGTCGTATCTAACGGCTGCAGGACTAGACAGCTCACTCTCGCCACATGCTATGAGACATACATACGCCACAGAACTTCTTGGTGGTGGGGCGGATCTTCGTGTTGTGCAGGAACTTTTAGGTCATGAATCACTTTCAACTACACAGGTGTATACGCATTTGTCTGTTGACAGACTCAAAGAAGCAGCAAAAGCAGCTCATCCAAGATCAAAATAAGCTGAGCGTTGTTGCGAAATATCTTGCGCAAAGAAGTTTGATGCATTTTCGCAGTATTTGTAGAGGTTATGGTCTAAATTCTTTATAGACGTAACCCTTGTTTTCCTGCTATACTTTCAAAAGTTGTGTAGAAGCACAGCATGCTGTTACCAAACAGCACAAAATCGCACGTACGACTACTTGTTTGCCGCGGTGCCTAATACTAAGCCAGGTGTTGGGTGGTTTTAACAAGGTTTGAACTCGTACGGAGGAACAACCAATGGAGGTAAAAATGGCTGCAAAGATTACTATTCAGACTCTTCTGGATGCTGGTTGCCACTATGGTCACCAGACTCGTCGTTGGAACCCTAAGATGAAGCCATACATCTTTGGTGAGCGCAACGGCATTTACATTCTTGACCTTAAGCAGACCATGCTTGGCGCAGATGCTGCTTATACGTTCCTGAAGAATGTTGCATCTAAGGGTGGCCGCGTTCTCTTCGTCGGCACCAAGAAGCAGGCTCAGGAGCCAATCGCTACTGAGGCAGCTCGTGCAAACATGCCTTACATCAACCAGCGTTGGCTTGGCGGTATGCTCACCAACTTTGTCACCATGCGTTCCCGCATCAAGCGCCTTGAGGAGCTTGAGGCAATGGTAGAGGATGGCCGTATGGCAACTCTTCCTAAGAAGGAGCAGGCTCTTAAGAACAAGGAGCTTCTGAAGCTTCAGCTTAACCTCGGTGGCGTCCGTGATATGACTTCTCTTCCACAGGCTCTCTTTGTTGTTGACTCCAAGCGTGAAGAGAACGCAATCCGTGAGGCAAACCGTCTTCACATTCCAGTTGTCTCCCTGCTTGACACCAACTCTGATCCAGATGTTGTTGATTACGGCATTCCTGCAAATGACGATGCTATTCGTTCCATTTCTCTTATGTGCCAGCTTGCTGCAGACGCAATTCTTGCAGGTAGCGGCAAGGAGCAGATTTCTGCTGAAGAGATGGGCGCTGAGTCCGAGACCCCAGCTGCTGAGTAACTCTTAGCAACGGGTCAAATAATTTAGTTATTCAGTAGATTTTTGGGAGGAAAACATGGCAGAGATTACCGCAGCACTTGTTAAGCAGCTTCGTGATATGACCAGCTCTCCTATGATGGAGTGCAAGAAGGCACTCGTCGAGGCTGAGGGCGATATTGAGAAGGCAGTAGACATCCTTCGTACTATGGGCGTTGCTAAGGCAGTTAAGCGTGCTGGTCGTGACACCAACGAGGGTACCATTGCTACCTTCATCAGCCCAGACGGCAAGACTGGCGCAATCCTCGAGCTCTCCTGCGAGACTGACTTTGTTGGTACTAACCCACAGTTCACCGGCTTTGCTGGCGATCTTGCTGCAGTTGTCACTGAGAGCAACCCAGCAGACGTTGAGGAGCTCAAGGCTGCTAAGCTCGGCGACGAGACCGTTGACGAGGCAATCACCGATAAGATTCACAACATCGGCGAGAACATGCGTGTTCTTCGTTTCCAGCGTGTTGAGGCTGCAAACGGCGCTCTTGCTAGCTACATCCACCTTGGTGGCAAGCTTGCTGACATTGTTACCTTTGAGTTCAACAAGCCAGAGACCGCTGAGTCTCAGGACTTCAAAAACTTTGCACACGACGTTGCAATGCAGGTAGCTGCAGCTGCTCCAGTTGCTGCTCGCCGTGAGGATGTTCCACAGGACATCGTTGATCACGAGCTCTCCATTTACAAGGCACAGGCAGCTGAGTCTGGCAAGCCTGAGGCTATTCAGGAGAAGATGGCTTATGGTCGTCTCGAGAAGTACTACAAGGAGTATGTCCTTACTGAGCAGGCATTTGTTAAGGACCCAGATATGACCATTTCTGAGTACGCAAAGCTGCTCTCCAAGAAGGTTGACGACGAGGTTAAGATTGTCAGCTTCGTACGTTTTGCTTTTGGTGAAGAGTAAGACTTTTTACTTCAATTATTTTGAGCCGGTTGTCTTCAACCGGCTCTTTTTTTAACACGATTCCTGCAAAACTTACGGTGTCGTTTGTTAAAATTGTTACAACTATGGCAAACGGAGAGAGCGAGGAAGCTTTGTCTTCAGCTAAATACAAAAGAGTACTTTTAAAGCTTTCTGGAGAAGCATTGATGGGTGAGCAATCCTTTGGCATTGACCCTTCAATTCCAGAAATGCTTGCTAAAGAAATTAAGCCTGTTTGGGAGTCTGGCGTTCAGGTTGCCATTGTTGTTGGTGGCGGAAACATCTTTAGAGGCGTTTCTCAGGCAGCTGCTGGCATGGATCGTGCCCAGGGCGATAATATGGGCATGCTTGCAACAGTAATCAACGCTCTCTCACTTCAAGATTGTTTTGAGCGCAATGGCATGGATTGCCGTGTTATGAGTGCAATTTCCATGGCTCAGGTTGCAGAGCCTTATATTCGCCGTCGTGCTATTAGGCACCTTGAGAAGGGTCGTATTGTCATCTTTGCTGCAGGTACCGGTAACCCTTACTTCACCACTGATACTGCTGCAGCTCTTCGCGCTTGCGAGATAGGCGCAGAGGCTCTGATGAAGGCAACAAAGGTAGATGGTATTTACGACTGCGATCCAGTTACTCATGCAGATGCAGTTAAGTTTGACACTGTCACCTACAAAGATGTTCTCGCCAAAGAACTTAAGGTTATGGACGCTGCAGCAATTGCGCTGTGCAAAGACAATAAGATGCCAATTCTTGTATTTGACATGCAGTCTGAAGGCGTTTTCATGAAGGCAATTTCCGGAGAAGAAGTCGGTACTACTGTCGTTGAGGAGGACTAATGAGCGTTCATTCTGATAAAGCTAAGCAGTCTATGGAGAAGTGCATCGAGGCACTTAAGAATAACTTTGGTCGTGTTCGTACTGGTCGCGCAAATCCACATGCGCTTGATCACATCAAGGTAGACTACTATGGTCAGCCAACCCCAATTTCTCAGCTTGCAGCTATCAAGGTTCCTGAGGCATCTATGCTGCTTGTTGAGCCATGGGATAAGACTGCTCTAAAGAGTATCGAGAAGGCCATTGAGACTTCTGACCTTGGTATTACTCCATCTAATGATGGCTCTGCTATCAGGCTTCCTTTCCCAATGCCAACCGAGGAGCGCCGTCGTGAGCTTGCTAAAGAGTGCTCTCAGATTGCTGAGGAAGCTCGCGTAGCTGTTCGTAACGTCCGTCGTGACATTAATGGCAAGATTGAGCGCGATGAGGAGCTGTCTGAGGACGATCAGAAGCGCGAGAAGAACGGTATTCAGAAGCTGACTGATACCTATATTGCACAGATTGAGTCTCTTCTTAAGACCAAGACTTCAGAAATCATGGAGATTTAAGTGCAGTTTGATACAGACAAGCTCGTCCAGTATTTCTCTGACGCACCAGAAGATATCAGTCTCTCTGATATCAATTTAGAAACTATTCCGTCTCACGTTTCCATCATTATGGATGGAAACGGTAGATGGGCTACTGCTCGCGGACTTGACAGAACCGAAGGTCATAAGGCCGGCGTTCTTTCTTTGCGTGAGACTGTTACTACTAGTGTGCGCCTTGGATTGGACGTTCTGTCAGTCTATGCATTCTCCACAGAAAACTGGAAACGTCCTCAGCGTGAGGTTGACTTGCTCATGCGTCTTTTTGCAGAGACGCTTCTTAAAGAACTCCCACTGTTCCATCAAGAAAACGTTAAGCTGCGCTTCTTTGGTGACCTTGAGGCTTTGCCAGAGAAGACTCGTAAGACCTTCCAGCGCGGACTTGATGAGACTGCGCAAAACACTGGTATGACGTTTGCGCTTGCTGTTAATTATGGCTCTCGTGCAGAGCTAACCAGAGCAGCTGTTCTTCTCGCTAATCAAATTGCTGAGGGCACCGTGTCAGCTGACTCGGTGACTCCAGCAGATTTTGAGAAGAACCTCTATACGGCAGGTCTTCCTGATCCAGACCTGTTGATTCGCACGTCAGGAGAGCTGAGGCTTTCTAACTATTTGCTATGGCAGCTGGCTTACTCGGAGCTGTATGTCACGCAAACTTACTGGCCTGACTTCTCTAAGTGGGATTTTTTGCGCGCCATTAAGGACTATCAGGGTCGCGAAAGGCGATTCGGAGGAGTGAAATAGTGGTGGACAATACGCACGATTCCAGAAAGCCTACCTCTAGGATTCCTGATGATGCTCAGCCTAATCCTGAAGAAACAGGTAGCGTTGGAATTGATAGACAGATTGAAAAGCTGGAGACTCGTCGCTCACTTAAAGAGCTGCAACGAGCCGCTGGTAACCTTATGGGTCAGCGAGTTCGTGGCGTTACCGAGAAGCTTTTGACCAGGACTCTGTCTGGCGTAGTTTATGCAGCTATTGTGCTTGCTGCACTGTTTGTTGGCAAAGAAGCCACTATTGTTTTGATTGCTGGCATGGCATGGCTCTGCTGTTCTGAGTTCTTCCATATTTGCCGTATGGGCGGACGTATGCCAAACGAGCCTCTTGGCCTTGTCTTCTCGCTTGTTTTTCCCATAATTGCGTACTTTGGTCACGTCTTTCCGCTGGTATTTTCTCTGCTTTTGATTATTCTTTGCGGACTTTGGTATGTTTTTACACCACGAGCAAACCTTGCAGACGTGGCAGTTACGGCTTTTGGACCACTGTATACCTCGCTTTCACTTTCAACGGTAGTGCTTCTGAGGTCCACAGAACCTAGTTTTTCTATTCCTTGGATTACGCTTGCCGTCATGCTCTCTGTGTGGGCAAATGATTCATTTGCGTATTTGTTTGGATCCAAATTTGGCAAGCATAAACTGGCGCCAAGAATTTCTCCTAATAAGAGCTGGGAAGGCTTTTTTGGTGGTCTTCTTGGATCAATGCTGGTGTGGTTCTTGATTGCTGCGTTTGGCGCAATTAATATGAATCCACTGTTTGCGCTGCTCTTTGGCGTAACAGAAGGCATCTTCTCTGTTGTTGGAGACCTCTTTGAGTCTCGCATTAAGCGAGGAGTAGGCCTCAAGGATTCTGGTTCAATTATGCCTGGTCATGGTGGCCTGCTTGATAGAACCGATTCGATGATTTTTGGAACTATGGCGGCGTTTCTTCTCTTCCAGCTTGCCGTGCTCTTTAGCCAGGTCAAGCTACCTATTGCGCTGCCGTTTGGAGCATAGGTTTTGAGCATTTTTGAAGATAGTGCGCCTCGTGCTGTAAGGCATGAGCCTCTGCGTGTTGCTGTCCTTGGAGCTTCGGGTTCTGTGGGCATGCAGACGCTTGATGTATGTCGTCATTTCCCGCGAAAGGTGGAGGTTGCAGCCCTTGCGGTGAGGTCGTCGGTTGAGTTTGCCGTGAAGGCAGCAACTGAGTTCAACTGCAAATACGTTGCCTTTGCCGATGCAAGTGCCAAGGGCAATGCTCTTCTCGACAGCTTGCCTCAAGGCTGCAAAGCAAGCTTTGGCCCTGAGGCCGTTCAGGCGCTTACTGAGCTGGATGAGGTTGACTGCGTAGTCAACGCAGTGGTGGGAGAGGCTGGCATTTACGCTGGTCTGGCCGCCGTGAAGGCTGGCAAAGTGCTGGCTTACGCTAACAAGGAATCAATTGTTGTTGGCGGAGACCTCCTGATGCCTCTGGTCAAGCCCGGTCAGCTCATCCCCGTTGATTCTGAGCACAGTGCCATCTTCCAGTGCCTTATTGGCGAGAACCCCGCTGATATCCAGAGAATTTGGCTTACCTGCTCCGGTGGTCCGTTCTTCGGATATTCTCGTGAGCAGCTCAAACACGTTTCGGCTGACGACGCCTTGGCGCATCCAACCTGGAAGATGGGTGCCAAGATTACCATCGATTGCGCCACGCTCATGAATAAGGGCCTTGAGCTCATTGAAGCTCATCATCTCTTTGATACTCCTATGGATAAGCTTGAAGTGCTGGTACATCGTCAGAGTCGCATTCACTCTATGGTTGAGTTTGTTGACGGCTCTGTTAAAGCGCAGCTTGGAGCCTCTGATATGAGGCTGCCTATTCAGTTTGCGCTGAGCTATCCACATCGTTGGCCCGCAATTGCTCAGCCGGTTGAGTGGCAAGAGACTGCTCCTCTTACAGGAGATTATGCTGACGAGAAAACCTTCGGATGCCTAGCTCTTGCTCGTCAAGCAGGAACTGTTGGTGGAACGCTCCCATGCATTATGAATGCAGCTAATGAAGTTGCTAACCATGCATTTAGACGAGGAAGATGTTCATTTCTTGATATTGAGCGCATTGTTGCAGAGACTATGAATGCCTCTGAAGTTCAAAGGGTAGAAGACCTTCAACAATTGACGCTTGTAGACGCAGAGGCACGAGCTTTAGCCCGTTCTTTTGTGGGATAGGAATTTTGTGAATTTGTTAGCTATTCTTTCACCAATTTTTTGGGGACTCTTGGTCCTCTCGCTCCTTGTATTTGTTCACGAGGCTGGTCATTACGGTATGGCTCGATTGTGTGGTGTCCGTGTTACTGAGTTCTTCTTGGGCATGCCGTTCAAGTACAAGCTTTCTCATAAGAGCAAAAAATACGGTACTGAGGTTGGCGTGACTCCACTTCTTTTTGGCGGCTATACGCGCATCTGCGGTATGGAAGGTGAGCTCGATGAGCTGCTTCCACAAGCTCTGATGTGCGTTCAAGAAGCTGGCTCACTTGAGGTTGGTGCTCTTGCAGCAAAACTTAACTGTGAGGATGAGCACGCCTACAATCTGCTGTACACCCTTGCAGATTGGGGCTCCATTGAGCTTGTCAAAGAGTCAGATGAGCTAGCACACACCACGTTTCAGACGCTTGCACGAGACGCTGAGCTTCGCTGTGAGTATGATCGCGGTCACAACTTTGAGCTTGAAGGCTCTACAGCAGCAGGGGAGCCTCGTGTTCCACAGATGTCCGCTGATGATTTCTTTGCTCAAGAAAAGGCACATACCTATGTTGGTGTAAATGTTCCTAAGCGCCTGCTCATGATTTTGGGCGGACCTTTGGTCAACATTGCGCTGGCCTTTGTGTTGGTGGTTGGCTCTTTGATGTTTGTTGGCATTCCTGCGGCTCAAAACAAGGCTCAGCTGGGCTCTGTTGAATCTGGCTCTCTTGCTGCTATTTCAGGCCTTACTGCTGGAGATACTATTCTTACCTTTAACAAGGTAGAGGTACATACCTGGGAAGACCTTACTGCTGCTATCAAAGATGCAATGTCCAATGGGGGCAAGGACATTCCTGTCACGTATGAGCGCAATGGCATTCAGCTTGAAACTACCATTAAACCTGTTTTGCGTCCTGACGATAAAATCATCGGCGTTTCACCTGTTATGACCACCTATCACTTCTCGTTTATTGACGCATCAGCTGCAGCTGTATCGTATGCCGCGCAGGTTGGTCAGTTTGCGCTCAGACTGCTCATCCCAACGCAGACCATGGAAGTTCTCAATCAGTCGTCTTCTGTTGTAGGAATTTCTGTAATGGCATCAGAAGCTGCTGCAGAGGGTTTCTCGACTCTTATTATGCTGGTAGCAGCTATTTCCATGTCGCTTGGATTTATGAATCTTTTACCTATTCCACCTCTTGACGGTGGAAAGATTCTTATTGAGGTAATTCAGGTGATTATTAGAAAGCCTCTGTCTATCAAGGTTCAAAATATCTTATCTTACATTGGACTGGCATTTTTCCTGTTTGTCTTTGTTGTTGCACTGAGAAACGATATTCTTCATTTACTTTTTAGGTAGCTGATTTTATGTCTGAGATTGCTCGCACAAAAACTCATCCCGTCATGGTTGGATCTGTCCAGGTTGGCGGCGGCGCTCCCGTTTCCGTTCAGTCTATGTGTACCACTAAAACAGACGATCCAGACGCAACGCTTCGTCAGATTAAAGAGCTTGCTGATGCTGGCTGCGAGATTATTCGCGTAGCTATTCCAGACGCAAAAGCGCTTGATGGCTTTGAGGAGATTTGCAAATACTCGCCACTTCCTGTTGTTGCCGATATTCACTTTGACTATAAGCTGGCGCTTGAAGCTTCAAAGCGAGGTGCGGCAGCTCTTCGCATTAACCCAGGAAACATTGGCTCTATGAAACGCGTTGATGCCGTCATTGAGGCAGCTAAAGATGCACATATTCCAATTAGAATTGGCGTTAACGCAGGCTCTCTTGCTAAAGAATTTGATACAAGACAAGATATGACCCTTGTCGAGAAACTCGTGGCCTCGTCAAAGTCTTTTGTAGAGCATTTCTCTTCTCGCGGTTTTGACGATATTGTCTTGTCTGCAAAAGCTCACGATGTTCCCACTACGCTTGCGGTATATCGAGCGCTTTCCAAGGAGCTTCCACAGATTCCTCTGCATGTAGGCGTTACAGAAGCTGGCGCGTTAAGACAGGGAACGGTAAAGAATTCTGCTGCGGTGGGCATTTTGCTTGAGAGCGGTATTGGCGATACCATGCGTCTTTCTCTAACAGCCGATCCCGTAGAAGAAGTCCATGTAGCATGGGAGCTTCTTGCAGCTCTTGGCATGCGTCGCATTAAGCCAGAGCTGGTGAGCTGTCCTACCTGCGGCAGGTGTGGCGTTGATATGATTCCTATTGCAGAGGAAGTTACCAAGCGCCTGGATGGCGTTCGTGCTCCAATTTCTGTGGCAGTCATGGGATGTGTTGTTAACGGTCCTGGTGAGGCTAGGGGCGTTGACCTTGGTGTAGCTTGTGGCAAAGGCCAGGCAGTATTGTTTGAAAACGGCAATCCTATTAGAAAAGTGCCTGAAGATAAGATTGTTGATGAGCTATTCGCCGAAATTGAGAATCGTTTTGGCAAAAAATAAGTAAACTATACGTATTACTTCATATTGAAAGGAAACTATCTTGAAGCACTGGATGCGCATGTCTTCTTTGTATGCACCAACACTCAAAGAAGACCCAGCTGAGGCTGTACTTGCAAGTCACCGCCTGCTCCTTCGTGCTGGCATGATTAGAAAGACCGCTGCAGGTCTTTACTCTTATCTGCCACTTGCATGGCGCTCTCTTTTAAAGATTGAGGCCATCATTCGCGATGAGATGGACGGTATTGGTGCTCAGGAGATTCTTGTTCCTATTATGACCCCCGCTGAGCTCTGGGAGGAGTCTGGTCGTTGGGACGTCTATGGTGATGAGCTCATGCGTATGCATGACCGTCATGATCGTCAGTTTGCTCTTGGCCCAACTCACGAGGAAACCTTCACAGACCTTATTAGAAATGAGCTCAAGAGCTATAAACAGCTTCCTGTAACGCTCTATCAGATTCAGGATAAGTTCCGTGACGAGCGTCGTCCACGCTTTGGTCTTATGCGTGGCCGTGAGTTCATTATGAAAGACGGATATTCCTTCTCGGCAAATCAAGAGTCGCTGCAAGAGTGCTATGACCAGGAGAAGGTTGCTTACCAGAACGTTTGTGACCGCACACGTCTTAAGGCTCTGCAGGTAGTTGCAGACTCTGGTCAGATTGGTGGAGACACCTCTGTTGAGTTTATGGCGCTGGCAGAGGCTGGCGAGGCAAGCCTGGTCTACTGCGATTGCGGCTATGCTGCAGATACTGAGGCAGCTGCAGCAAAGATTAACGTAGAAGAGCGTGAGTCTGGCAAGATGTGTGAGATTCATACTCCTGGTATTGGCTCCATTGATGATGTTGCTGAGTTCCTTCACGTTTCACCTGCAGCAACTCGTAAGGCTCTAGCTCTTGTTGACGGAAACGGTAAGCCGGTTGTTTGCTTTGTTCCAGGTACTCATGAGCTCAATGAGGTCAAAGCTGAGCACGTCTTTGGTGACTATCACATGATGACCGATGAAGAGCTTGAAGAGTATGGCCTCATCAAGGGCTTCATCGGACCTGTTGGCCTACCTGAGGGTATCCGCGTTGTTGGAGATCTCTCTCTTGAGGATAGTCAGTGGTGGCTCTGCGGCGCTAACAAGGCAGACTACCACCTTGATCACGTTGAGCTTGGCCGTGACTTTGAGATTAACGAGTGGAAAGACCTTGTCACTTCTCAGGAGGGCGATATTTGTCCTGAGTGTGGTCTTCCTCTGCATGCCGCTCGTGGTATTGAGGTTGGCCAGGTCTTCCAGCTTGGCACCAAGTACTCTTCAGCTCTTAACGCTACTTTCACCGACGAAAACGGCGAGGACAAGCCTCTGGTTATGGGCTGCTATGGCATTGGTGTTTCCAGACTGCTTGCTGCTGTTGTTGAGCAATACAATGACGAGAAGGGCATCAAGTGGCCAGTCTCTGTTGCTCCTTATGAGGTTTCTGTTCTTTGCCTCTCTGACAAAGACCCAGAGATTTGGAATGCAGCGGGTGCTGTGGCTGACGCTTGCGTTGCTGCTGGTCTTGAGACTGTTGTTGATGATCGTGCTGAGCGTCCTGGTGTTAAGTTTGCAGATGCAGATCTTATTGGCTTCCCATGGCAGGTTATTGTGGGCAAGAAGGGCGTTGCAAACGGTATCGCAGAAGTCAAAGAGCGTGCTACCGGTGAGCGCTTTGAGGTTGCCCTTGATGAGGTTGCCTCTTGGTTGGCAGAGAAGATTCTTCCAGAGCGTGAGCTTTAAATAAGAGCGCCTGGTTATTAACCAAGCGCTACATCAAGGGTCATCATTACGGTAAATCCTAATGCGAATGCAAGTACTCCAACGTTTGAGTGCTTGCCTTCACTCATTTCTGGAATAAGTTCTTCTACTACTACATACATCATGGCGCCTGCTGCAAAACTCAGCAGGTAGGGAAGAACTGGAATAACAAGCTCTGCTGCAAGAATAGTGAGTACTGCTCCAATAGGCTCAACTATGCCAGATAAAATTCCCAAGATGAGCGACTTGCCTTTAGAGGTACCTCCCGCATGAAGTGGCATAGAGATGATGGCACCTTCAGGAAAGTTCTGAATAGCAATGCCAAGTGCCAAAGCCATGGCTCCTGCATAGGTAATATTAGAGTTACCCGAGACCCATCCAGCAAAAACTACACCAACTGCCATTCCTTCAGGAATGTTGTGGAGCGTTACTGCTAACGCCATAAGCGTTGATTTTTGCCAGCTTGTCTTAATGCCTTCAGCCTCATCGTCTGTCTCTCCCAGGTGAAGGTGGGGGATTACATGGTCAAGTAGCAGCAAGAAAAGAGTTCCTACCCAAAACCCAACTACTGCGGGAACAAAAGCAAACTGTCTCATAGCTTCAGAGGATTCAATAGCTGGGATCAATAAACTCCAGATAGAAGCGGCAACCATGACGCCAGCGGCAAAGCCCGTAAGAGCACGCTCTACCGTGCGATTCAAGGCTTTCTTCATAAACAGTACCATCGCTGCACCCAGCGAAGTTCCTGCAAAAGGAATCAAAATTCCTTGTACTAGTTCTATATTCATTAAAACTCCAATTAAGTGTTATTTAAGAGTAATCATTACTACTTGTGTACCCAGTAAAACTTATGCAAATTCGTTTTATATGCACCCAATTATAAAATTGTCGAGAAAAACAGAGCTTCGGTTTGCTATAGTATTTCCCGCACCATGTTCGGGGAATTAGCTCAGCTGGGAGAGCGCATGACTGGCAGTCATGAGGTCAGGGGTTCGATCCCCCTATTCTCCACCACGCATTCTGGCGGCGGCACCTGTCGCCGCTTTTTTCTTATGGGCTCATGGCGCAACGGTTAGCGCAGGGGACTCATAATCCCTGGGTTGGGGGTTCAAATCCCTCTGGGCCCACCAAATACACATGTGGCGAGAAACCCTTTGGTTTTCTCGCCATTTCTTTTACCGAAACTCTCTACCGTTCAATGATTCGATTACGTAATTTATATAAAAGACGGGTACAATAGCCAAAGTGATATTTGATAGATAGGGGATATATGACTCCTGAGACTCGCAAAATGAAGCTCTTTAGTCTGGCGCTTTTGATTGGCGGACTTTTAGGTCTCGTTAATGTTGCGGTTCTTGTAATTGGTGCTGGCCCATCAATTGATTCCGCTCTACTTTTGCTTGCAAGTATGATCTCGCTTCTAACTGGTGGTTATGCAGCTAGAGAGGCTAATGTACCTAATAGAGCTGCAGCTGCTTATCCAATGATTTTTGGATCATGCGTTGTATTAGCTGCTATTGTTGTTGGACAGTTGGTACTTAAACCATCTGTTACCTTGCAGTTTATTGAGCTGTTTGCGCTATTGGCAATGGCAAGTGCTGTTGCTCGAGGATCTCATAAAGTTAAAAAGTCTCTTGAAGCCAAGTAAATTATTTTGTTGACGTCGTTTTATTGTTCTAGCTCCTCTTGTGTACGTTTTTTCTCTGTGAACTGACTTGTTGGGGGTTTGTATGGATCGTGGAACTAAGTTGATGATGGCGCTTTCCTCTATGCTTGGTGCGCTTGGCGTTGCCGGAATTGTCATCTTTGCCTTCTCAGTTGGCTATGGTCGTTTCTCTTCAAGCATGATTGTGCTTCTGTTGTGCAGCTTAATGGCAGTTTATTGCTGCTATATTCTTCAGAAATGTATCAGCTTGGCTAAAGACTTTGAGAAAACCCACGGCATTGTCCGTCTTGTTGCTGGTATTGAGCTCATTCTCTTTACCATTGAATGGGTTTTTGTCTCGCAGCTTTCATCTCAGCCTATGGTAATTACGCCAATGATTCTTCAGCTTATCTTCCTGGGAATTATTCTTGTTCAGATGAATAAAGCTGTGTCTACGTATTCACCTTCAAAAAAGTCAAAAGCTAGAAATTAGCTTCATTGTTTGTTATTATTGCAAGTCGTTCGGGCGATTGGCTCAGGGGTAGAGCACTTCCTTCACACGGAAGGGGTCGCTGGTTCAAATCCAGCATCGCCCACCATAGAAATTTAAAGGCCTAGGTAACTGGGCCTTTTTTTGTTAGTACTTAGTTACAGTAATGACTAATATTTACTGCCAAGCACACATCTTAGAGCTTCCCTTATATACTTGAGCCCTAGGAAAGGGGAGATGTATGACAAATTCAACTAACAATTCCAGCGCTCTTAATCCAGTTGAGCAGTTTGATATGTACGTTGCTCACGTTGGCATTAATGCAAGTAATGCGGACGAGGCAGAAAAGATTGCAAACCTGTTTACCGCTCTTATGGGGCTTCCTACTATTGAACAGCCACCTTCATTTTTCGCGGGTACCCTGGTAGAGGTTATGAAGCAAAACGGCCGAGGCACAAAGGGTCATATTGGCTTCCATGTCAACAATATTCCTGCTGCCGAGAAATACTTTGCAGGTCGTGGCTTTGAAATTGACGAGACCTCTAGAAGGCTTAATCCAGATGGCAGCACCTTTTTGGTCTACTTCAAAGACGAGATTGCCGGCTTTGCTATTCATCTCACCATGGATAAGTAGCCCTACTTTCATCAAACTTAACTAATGATTTTTTGGCGAGAAGATCTTCCAAGCGCAAAGGTCTTCTCGCTATTTGTATATATGGATGGATAGGGAATGGCTATTTATAGGCAATTCTTATTGTTGATGATATGAAAATTTAATAAATTGCAATTTAGAATGTAGTTTATATTCATTTTAATGATATTTTCTTTTATCATTTGAATGAGACAATTGTAATCCTAAATGGATTTGGAAGGTTTGAAGTGAAAAAGTTCAAGTATGTAGCAGCGTCAATTCTTGTTGCACTATGCTGCGTAATTGTAATCGGAGTTCCAAAAGTTGCTCTAGCGGCAGGGGACAATCAGCTTACGGTTAATGTTACTGATGACTATTATCGTAAACCCGTTGATGGTGTAACAATTACAGTCACAGATACAGCAACTGGTTCTGTTGTGGCGGAGCAAGTCACTGACGCAAATGGTAAAGTTCAGATCAGTCTTCCAGATGGAACTTATAAGGTTCAGCAGACAAAGTTCAAAGCTGGATTCGAAGTAGATAACACAACCTACCCATATACGCCTAATGGAGTTGCTTCTGGCACAGGAAGCTCAACTACACTTAACATCGTTGATAAGCAAGTCTTAGGTAACCTTTACATTACCGTAAAAGCACAAAACTTAAACTATGGTCATCGTCCAGATTCTGATCTTCAGTCAATTTCTGAAGTTACCGTAGATGTTCAAGATGAATTTGGAAATACTGTTGAATCAAATGTTCCATCTAATTCTCCAGTTCCAGTTAGAGTCCCTGTAAATGGTAGCTATACCTTAATTCCAAAAAATATTCCTGATTCATATTCGTATGACACAGAGTCAGGCTTGTTTGATATTGTAAATTATGATCGTACTGGCCATCTTTATGGTTCCCCACATGCAGTTACCTTTAAATATGATTCCTCAACGCGAACATTTAATACAGATGTTTATGCGGTTTATAGATTAAAGCGCAGAGTAGGAAATATTATTGTTAGGGTCGTTGATCAATACGGCAATCCTATTGCTGGAGCAACTTTGACTGCTACCATGGCTGAGGTAGTCACACCTGGTGAGCCTTCTCCAGCAATTCCACCTAATTTCCCAAGCTTTGATCCCCCAAATCCAGCTTTGTTACCAGGTACTGATGAACCTCGACCTCTAACGCAAGCTGCTCCAGCACGTGGTGTAGCTCATACACAAACAGGTCAACTTTCTATTTTTAATGAGGACGATGATACTCATTACAATCTGACTACAGGTCCAGACGGCACTGTAATTATTCCTGATTATTTGACTTATGCTGGCTCTACCATTACTCAGATAACCACCCTTGATGGCTACACTATTGATGATCCTAATCCTCAGGTTGGTGAGATTACTGGTTCTAACGAGACAACTACCGTTACGTTTGTAAATCGTAGACCAGAGCCACAGCCTACACCAGAACCAACTCCAGAGCCACAGCCAGAACCTCAGCCTGAGCCAACCCCAGAGCCTACTCCTGAGCCTCAGCCACAGACTCCGGGAAAGCCTAAGACTCCAAAGAAAAAGAAGGCTGTTCTTCCAGACACATCTGATATTTCTGGTGCCTCTTCTTTAATTGTTGGAATTGCAGGTACATTAAGCTCTTTCGCTGGCGTTTCAATGTATCTGAATAAGAAGCGTTTCTAATACAATAGGATTTATTGAATCTGTTTCAAAATTGATTTGATCTTATCAAGTGAACGACCTGTGCATTTTACAATTTAAAAATGTATGGGGAGTTCACTTGATTTTTATAATGTGGTCAGAAAATCCAGCAGTTTCTCCGGTTAAAATTTTGAAATAATTGTGTTTAGTATTGGATATTATCTTTAATTTAATGTCTGATTCGCTTACTATAGAAAGAAGTATTTACAAGTATGATTCGGTTTGAAGGAATTGAATTGAAACGATATAAAAACATTGTCCTTGCTATCTTTGTTGCGTTGATGCTTGTTGTATCAGTTATCACTCCAAAGATTGCACTTGCAGATTCCAATGAGATTAGTGTTCTTGCTGTTGATAAATACACTCGCGAACCAATTGAGGGTGTACATGTTGTAATTTATCAAGGTGGTTCTACTATTGTGGCCGAGGGTGAAACGGACGCTAATGGCTACTTTAACCCTTATCTTCCACTTCCTGACGGCGCTTATAGAGTTGAACAAACCACTTATAAAGAGGGCTATGTCCCTCAAGTAGAATCCGTATCTTACATTTTTGATGGCGCTTCGTCGGGTTTAGGTGATGTGGTCACTGCTGAACTGGAGAACCAGCCAATTTTAGGCAATATTATTGTTAAAGTCGTTGACACAGATGGCAATCCTATTGCCGGTGCAACTCTTAAGGCTACTGCAGCAAATATTGCAGGTCCTGCTGTTCCAACACCTCCATTTACTCAGACCGGTTTTCTCACCATGGAGGCTGACGGTAGCTACTCTCTTACAACTGGTGCAGATGGTACTGTTGTAATTCCTAACCTTATGGGTAACACTTCCACTACCATTACTCAGCTCACCACTATTGATGGCTATCAGATTGATACTACAGTTCGCGTTGGTCAGATTACTGGTACAAAGACTACTGACACAGTAACTTTTGTTGATCCTACGGTTCCAACACCAGAGCCTCAGCCTGAGCCAACTCCAGCACCAGAGCCTCAGCCAGAGACTCCAAAGGCTAAAAAGGTTAAGAAGTCCGCTCTTCCAGCGACTGGTGATAATGCTCTTACGCTTCCTTTGATTGTTGGTGTTGCTGGCGTAACTGTTGTTGTTGCTGGCGCAGCTCTCTTCCTTCATAAGAAGCGTCAATAAATCTTCACAAGCCTAGCTTCATTTACATAATTCACCACGTAAATCAAGTGAATGACTTATACTTATCCAGTTCAGATATGTATGAGGAGTTCACTTGATTGCTCTTGCGGATAAGATTTCTAAGTCATTTGGCGGCAGAGTCCTTTATTCAAACGCAACACTTCAGCTCAATGCAGGTGAGCGTTGGGCTTTAGTTGGTCCTAATGGTGCTGGTAAGACTACGCTTCTAAAGATCATCATGGGCCTAGAGTCTGCTGATGAGGGAACTGTCACCTTTGCTAAAGATGCTACTCTTGGCTATCTTGAGCAAGAGACAGAGCTTATGGGGGATAGAACTGCCCTCAACGAGGTCATCGAGTCTGCTCATGAGATTAAACAGTGGGAGAGAAAGGTTAATGACCTTTTAATCAAGATAGCTGAAACTCCAGAGGGCGCAACACTCAACAAATATTTGGAGGACTACGCTCATGCTATGGAGCGCTTTGAGCGTCTTGGCGGTTATGAGCTAGAAAGCAGAGCACGCCAAATTCTTGCAGGCTTAGGTTTTCCTGTGGAAGACTTTGATAAACCTGCAAAAGAGTTCTCTGGCGGTTGGCAGATGCGCATTTCTTTGTCAAAGCTGCTTCTGCGTCGTCCTGATGTTTTGCTCTTGGATGAGCCTACCAATCACTTAGACCTAGAATCTGTTCAGTGGCTTGAGAGGTTCTTATCGTCATATGACGGTACGGTTTTGCTGGTAAGTCACGATCGCTCGTTCATGGATGCATGCGTAACGCACGTGGCGGCACTTGAGAATCGTATGCTTGTCACGTATACCGGAAACTATTCTGGCTATCTTCATCAGCGAGAAGAAAATCTTGAACAACTCCGCGCTAAACGAGCTGCTCAAGAGCGCGACATTGCTCACATGGAGACCTTCATTGAGCGATTTAGGTATAAGCCAACCAAGGCAAAGCAAGTTCAAGAGCGCGTGGCAAAGGTCGAGAAGATCCGTGAAGAGCTGGTAGTTCTTCCAGAGCAATCTCATCACATGCATTTTAGGTTCCCAGAACCTCCTCGTACCGGAGATACCGTCATTTCTCTTGAGGGCGTGGCCAAATCTTATGAGGATAACTTTGTCTACGATAACGTTGACCTTAAGCTGTATCGCGGAGATCATGTAGCGCTTGTTGGCCCTAACGGTGCTGGTAAATCTACCCTTATGAAACTTATTGCTGGCAAACTTAAGCCAGATGCGGGACAGATTAGCCTGGGTCAAAACGTCACTGAAGCCTATTATGCACAGCACCAGCTTGAAGAGCTCAATCCTGCAAATACGGTACTTGCAGAGCTTGATACCGTTGCTGCCGGCTGGACTACTTCTGAAGAGCGTAGATTGCTTGGAGCCTTTCTTTTCCATGGCGATGACGTTGAGAAACGCGTAGATGTGCTATCTGGTGGCGAGCGCGCTCGTCTGGCACTTGCTAAGATGCTTGTTTCTCCTGATCCTCTGTTACTCCTGGACGAGCCTACTAATCACCTGGATATTGATTCTGTTGATATTTTAGAGAAAGCACTTGTTGACTTCCCCGGAACCATCATCTTGATCAGTCACGATGAGCACCTTGTTAGAGCTGTAGCTAATAAGGTTGTGGACGTTCGTGACCACAAGGTTACGGTTTATGACGGCGACTACGACTACTTCCTCTTTAAGCTTGCAGAGCTCCAAGCAGCAGCTCAGGGGGAGACGTCGAGCAAGGCGGTGTCCTCGTATGGAACATCGGGTGCAAGAACGGTTAAGAGCACTGGTCCAGATGCAGGTCAAGCTGCAGGATCTTCTCGCAATGTGAAGACTAAGGAGCAGAGAAGAGCTGAGGCGGAGGAGCGCAATCGTAGAAGTCGTGCGCTGAGGGAGACCAAGAAGCGTCTGGACGAGGTTGAGGCAGCGCTGACTCCTGCGCATAAACGATACGATGAGCTCATGACGCTTATGGCCGACGAGGCTCTTTATAACGATCCTCAAAAGTTTGATGAGTGCATGGCTGAATACCAGGCACTTTCTAAGAAGATTCCTGCTCTTGAGGCTGAGTGGCTGGAGCTTTCAGAAAAAATGGAAGCAGATATTGATGAGTAGGTAGTTTTGCCAATCTTGGGTAAAATTATCTTGTATCTAATGTCTTGTACTTACTGCTTGTACCTAACGCCTTGTACTTGAGGCTTACGTCTGTACGTGTCCGTCTGTAGTATCTTTGCAGATGTTGAGATAAGGATTGTTGTGCCAACTGCTTTAACATCAGTTCCATCGTTTTTGACAACGCTTGCTGAATTTGCGCTAGTAATTTTTGCCATCGTGATTCACGAGGTTGCTCATGGTTTTGTGGCATATAAGTGCGGCGATCCTACTGCAAAGATGTCTGGTCGTTTGACACTCAATCCGCTGGCGCATATTGACTTGTTTGGTACGGTTCTTCTTCCGCTTATGCTGGTATTGATGGGCGGACCTAGCTTTGGATACGCAAAGCCCGTTCCTTATAATCCCAACTACCTCAAAAATCGTCGTCGAGACGAGATTCTGGTAGCACTTGCAGGCCCTACTTCCAACATTTTGCAGGCGTTTCTCGGCGCGCTCTTATTGCGTTTGCTCAACGCGCTAGCTGTTGCATTTGGTGCAGCATATAATCCGCTTGTAATGTACTACGTTTCTTCACTGGTAATCTTCTATATTCAGATCAACGTAAGCCTGGCAGTCTTTAATATGCTGCCAATTCCACCCCTGGATGGCTCAAAGCTGCTGTTGTATTTTCTTGGCGAGAAAAACCGTCAAAAGTTCTACGCCATTGAGCCTTACTGTATGATTGCTGTAGTGGGACTCATGTTCTTTGCGCCTGGCTTTTTCTCGTCCATTATTGGGGGCATTTCTAACGTCATTTTGAGCCTGCTTGCGAGAATCATCTAATGTCGTACAAAGTAAACACTGCAACATATTCTGGCCCATTTGACCTGCTGCTTCAGCTAGTAAGTAGGCAAAAAGTTGCCATCGGCTCTATTTCTATCTCTGAGGTTGCTGATCAGTACCTGGCAGAAGTTGACGCCATGGAAGAGCTTGACCTAGACGTTGCCAGTGACTTTGTCCTTGTTGCGTCAACGCTTTTGGACATGAAGGCTCATGCCTTGGTGCCTCAAGATGTTTCGCTCAAAAGCTCATACGATGAAGATGAGTATGATGACGAGCTTGACGGGCTTTCTCCTGATGAGGCGCGAGAAGTTCTTATTGCTCGCCTTATTGCCTATAAGCAGTTTAGAAATGCGGGTGCCGCACTAGGTAGCCGTATGGAGGCAGAGTCGTACATGTTCCCACGCTCAGTGGGCCCAGATCCTGATTTCTTGAACCTTATGCCAGACTATCTTGAGGGCATTACCCTCAGAAGCCTTGCTGTCATTTGTGCGGACATTGACTCAAAACGTGAGACATTCTTGCTTGAAGCAGAACATGTGGCGCCAAAAAGGCTCCCAGTAGCCCTGACGGTAGCTTCTGTGGACCGACTCACGCGCTCTAAGGGCAAGGTGACGTTCTCTGAGCTCTTAGACGGTCAAGATACGCCAGAAATTGTGGTTGCAAACTTCTTGGCAGTACTTGAGCTATTTAAGCGCGGTCTTGTTCGTGTTCAGCAGGATGTCATTTTTGGAGAGATTGAGATTGAGCACATAGAGGGCGCAGATTCATACCAGCTTGATGAGTCAGTTCTTTTGGAACTAGAAGAACTATCTGGTGATGAGCCAGACCTTGAAGGATTTAACTTGTCTCAAAATGCGCTCCAAGACGTCCAGCAGACGCTTTTATCGTTAACTCAAACGCCTGATGAAGCACAGAAAGAGGCGGAATAACTTATGGCAGAAGAGCTTACCTATTTAGATTCCGAGTCGCTCAAAGGCGCACTAGAATCACTGCTTTTGGTTGCAACAGATGCAATCACCACGGCCGACTTTTCCAAGGTCACCAATGCAGCTCCTGCCGAGGTTGCCCAAGCGCTCAAAGAGCTTGCAGAGGAGTACACGCGCTGCAACAGGGGATTTCAGCTCAGAGAGGTAGCCGGCGGTTGGCGTCTCTTTACGCACCCAGCTCACCATCAGCTGGTCAGCGATTTTGTGCTCTCCTGGGATACGCGTCGCCTTTCTCAGGCAGCGCTTGAGACGCTGGCGGTTATTGCTTATCACCAGCCCGTTACTCGTGAAGGCGTCCGTGCTATCCGTGGCGTTAACTCTGATGGTGTCATCTCTTCACTTCGCGAGAAAAACCTTGTGCGTGAAGTGGGCAAAGAGGCAGATAGGGGACAAGCCATTCTCTATGGCACAACAGCTCTTTTCTTAGAGCGCTTTGGCCTCAAATCTTTGCGAGAGTTACCACCATTGGAAGATTTTGCCCCTGACGAGGAGTCCAAACAGTTTATTCGCGAGAGACTCTCCGGCAGAAGCTTCACTTCAACGCTTGAAGAAGCTGCAGAAGACATCGACGATGAGCGCTCTCTTTTGGGAGATGCCTACGATACGCAAGAGGAAGCATAAGCCGTGGCAGAAGAGCGTATTGTCCCCATGCGTCTGCAGCGCTTTTTGGCGCGCGCGGGAGTGGCTAGTCGCCGTGGCTCCGAGCGCCTGATGACCTCTGGCCGCGTCACGGTAAACGGCCAGGTAGTCACCGAGCTTGGTAGCAAGGTTGATCCGCTGGTAGATGTTGTAGCAGTTGACGGCGTTGTCTGCTCAATTGCCGAGAAACCCGTCTACTTGATGCTCAACAAACCTGCAGGGTATCTGACTACTATGAAAGACCCTCAGGGTAGACCAACCATCGTGGACATGGTTCCCACTGACAAATACCCGGGACTTTTCCCTGTTGGACGTCTTGATATGGATACCACGGGTCTTTTGTTCTTTACTACCGATGGTCAGATGGCACAAGAGCTTTTGCATCCCTCAAAGCATGTATGGAAGCACTATGTTGCCCATGTAGTAGGTATACCTACAGAAGAGCAGCTAAATCGCCTGCGCGAAGGTATTGAGCTTGAAGACGGCCCTGCAGCTCCTGCTGAGGTTGAGATTGTTTCCAACGATACCAAGATGAAGGCACTTCTCGCCCCACAGGGTTTAGGAAAAACCGGTGGAGGAGAGCCAAACTCCCTGGTCAGCGTAACTATTAGAGAAGGCAGAAAGCACCAGGTCAAAAAGATGCTTCTGGCTATTCACCATAGAGTTCTTGCACTCCACAGAGACACGTTTGGGCCGCTCCACCTTACAGGCGTTAAAGAAGGTGAGTGGAGACTTCTTACAGAAGAGGAAGTTGCCGCTCTGGAGCGCACTATTGGTAGAGAGCCTGGCGCTTCTCCCATAATGCCTTTACATGTCAGCAAATAATTACTAGTCGCACAATTACTAAACGCACGTCAAACAGCTCAAATACGCCCAGAGAGGAGACATAATGCAGCCCTTTGAAGTTCCAGCTCAGGTTCATCGCATTTTGTTTATGCGCCACCCAGAGAGTGTGGCTAATACACAGCGCTTTTTCAGCGGTAAAAGAGACGTTGAGCTTACCGAGCATGGCGTTGAACAGCGAGAGCACGCTGTTCGTGCACTTGTTGCATTTCATCCAGATAGAATTTGGACCTCTCCTTTATCTCGCTGCAAAGACATGGCTCAGATGGCTGCCACAGAGCTCGGAATTTCTTGCGAGGTAAAAGACGATCTTGCAGAGATGGATTTTGGCATTTTGGAGAGCAAGCGTTTTGCTGATGCAGAAGAGATTTTAAAGCCTTATGGCCTTACGTTTCCTTGGGCCTCAGACAAAAACGGCCATTCCATACCTGCTCCAGAGGCAGAGTCATATGAGCAGGTAAGAAGCAGATGCCGCAACATTCTTAACGAGCTTTCCAGTCTTTCTGGACGCACTGTTTGTATTTCTCATGGTGGTTATCTGCGCTCTATGATGGCAGAGATTTTTGGCATCCCAGGTAGTTCGAGCTGGAATGTACATCTTGCAAATGTTTCTTCAATCTTCTTTACTAGTACAGGCAGTTCTGATTTTAAGCTTGGTGGATTTAACCTTGATCCAGAAGAGGTTATACGCCGTTCCACTGAGCCAAGTTTTTACGATTTTCGTGACATTTGGGGTGTCACCAAGGGGGATAAGTAATGATTGTTGCTATTGACGGTCCAGCAGGCTCCGGAAAGTCTACGGTTGCTCGCGCACTTTCTGATCGCCTGAATCTGATTTTTCTTGATACGGGTGCAATGTATCGCTCGGTAACCGTAGAATGCCTGCGTCAGGGCATTGATATGACTGATATTGAGAAAATCATTCAGGTAGCACGTAGCATTAGCATCTCGTTTGGAAACTCTGTTAATGGTCAAACCGTCTTCGCAAACGGCTCAAACGTTACAGCAGAGATTCGTACCCCAGAGGTGGATAGAAACGTCAGTGCTGTTGCAGCTATTCCTGAGGTCCGCGAGGCTATGGTCACGCTTCAGCGTCGCGCTGGCGAGAATGGCGATGTAGTTGCAGAAGGCCGTGACATTGGCACCGTGGTATTCCCCGAGGCAGATGTAAAGGTTTTCTTGACCGCAGATCCCGCAGCACGCGCTCACCGTCGCGCTGTTCAGCGCCAGGGTGGAGACGCAGCTACTGGCAATGATGCCAAGGTAGATGCCAAGAGCGAAGAGAAGATCCTCGAAGACATCAAGGCTCGCGATAAGGCTGACTCTGAGCGTAAGGCAGCACCACTGCGCGCTGCAGAAGACGCTCATCACATTGACTCTTCTGCGCTCTCTGTTGAAGAGGTCATTGCAGCAATTATTGCCCTGCATCCAGGTCTTGTAAACAGAGATACTCGTAACCATAGATCTTCTCACCAGGGAAATGAATCAGAGGGTAACTCTTCTGATGATGGGAAGTCTCACACAGAAAAGCCTAAGCGCTCCGAGAAAAAATCTTCTATAGCAGAGGCATCTAAGCGTTTGCGCCCTTTTGGTGGAAACTCGTTTGACGATTATTACGATACCGCGCTTGCTGATTTTCCAGCTCCTGCCAAGTTCTTTAAGTGGCTGGCAGTTAGCGTGCTTGGACTGATTACAAAAATATGGTTCAGGTGGCGTTGGGACAATGACCAGCTCTTTGTTGGCGATAAGACCCCTCGCGTTCTTATCATGAACCACCCAACCTTCTTGGATCCTATTGTTACTGTTGTTCACCTGTTTGTTCATGGCATTCCCGTTAGAACCATCTACAAGAGCGAGTTCAACAAATTTAAACCACTTCAGTGGGCGCTTTCTAGACTCGGTGGCATTCCAGTAGACCGTGGAACTGCCGACATGAAGGCAATTCGTCGTGCCACTACAGCGCTTTCTAGAGGAGAAATGCTTCTTATTTACCCTGAGGGTACCAGAGTCAGAAGTAACACTGAACGCGGAGAAACTCACGGTGGTTTTGCCCTTATCGCGCAGCTTGCCAAAGTAGATGTTCAGCCACTGGCTATTATTGGTGCCCTTGATATTAAGAAAAAAGGCTCACCCCTGATTAAGCCTGTAAAGGTGTATCTCCGTGCTGGTCAAAAGGTTTCCTTTACTGATCTGACCTCTACTAAGCGCAAAGATCAGGCAAAAGAGATGGAAGAAATTGCCATGGAGCGGGTATATGAGCTACGAGATGCAATGCTCAAAGAGCATCCCGGAAGGAATTAGTTCGTGCCTACTATCAAAATTGCCGATGAAGCAGGTGCTTGTTACGGCGTAGAAAGAGCACTTCAGATGGTCCAGCAGGCCGTCAAAGATGCCCATGCACCTGTGCGCACGCTTGGTCCGCTTATTCATAATCCTCGCGTTGTTACCTCCCTTGAAGATCAGGGCGTAGAGGTAGTTGATTCTGCTTCTGAAGCTAAAGGAAGCGCACTGTTGCTCCGCACCCATGGCGTAACCCCTCAAGAGGAGCGTATTGCCAAGGACGGTTGTGTTGACGTGCTTGATGCAACCTGCCCGTTTGTAAAAAAAGCTCACGGAGCCGCAGAACTTCTCGCCAAGCAGGGCTATGCCGTGTATGTGGTAGGAGAGTCTGGACATCCTGAGGTAGAAGCTACGCTGGCTCACGTGCCAGGTTCTTTGGCTATTGACACCGTGGAAGAAGTTGCCACTCAGGCGGACGCCATGAGAGCTGCAAAGAAGGTTGGTCTAGTGGTACAGACCACCATGAGCGCTGCTAAGCTCTCTGAAGTAGTTAACGCGGTACTTCCGCTTGTTGACGAGCTTCGCGTCATGAATACTATCTGCGAAGCTACTGCAGGCCATCAGGACTCTTGTATGAGGCTTGCAAAAGAATCTGACGTCATGATTATCATTGGTGGCAGAATTTCCGCTAATACCACTCGCTTGGCAGAGATTTCAAAGCTCTATTGCCCCGCAACCTATCACATTGAAGGCGCTGATGAGCTACAAGCTTCTTGGTTTGAGGGAGCAGAGCATATTGGTATTACCGCCGGCGCTTCTACGCCGGAAGCTCATATCAATGCAGTTAAATCAGCTATTGAGGAAATCGTAGGCGCCTAATATGGAGCAGCGCGCAGACTACGGAAATACAAAATCTGGTGGACTTGGTGCGCTTATTGAGTCCGTTGAAGAGGGTAGTCCTGCGTGGAAGGCTGGCCTTGAGCCAGGCATGATTATCGAGAAGGTCAATGGTGTAGTACCAAAAGACTTGATTGATTGGCGCTGGGAAGCCGACGGCTCAATCTGTGAGCTTGAGGTTTCTGTTCCTGGTGAGGATGAGCTCTATGAGTGCGTGCTTGAGCGCGAGTCCGGAGAGGACTGGGGCGTTGACTTTGTTGACGTTCTCTTTGACGGCATCAAGACCTGCGTAAACGCGTGCCAGTTCTGCTTTATGGCCATGCTGCCAGAAGACATGCGCCCTTCGCTTTCTATTAGAGATGACGATTATCGCTTGAGCTTTTTGCAGGGCAATTTTGTTACGCTCACTAACCTCACTGACGAGGATGTTGAGCGCATCATTTCTCATAAGCTTGAGCCCATGAACGTCTCGCTGCATGCAATTTCTCCAGATGTTCGTCGTAATCTCATTGGTGCTCGCGCTGCTAGGGGCATTGAAGTGCTCGAGAAGCTCATGGATGCTGGTATTGAGATCCACGGCCAGATTGTTTTGTGCCCTAACATCAATGACGGCGAAGAACTAGATAAAACGCTTGATTGGGTGGAGGCTCATCACCAAATTACGTCTCTGGCCATTGTTCCGCTTGGTTATACCAAAGACTCCAAACGCTTTACGCATTCGTATTCTGATGACGTGGAGCTGTCACGCTCTGTTGTCAAAATTGTTGAACCCTACCAGGAGCGCGCACGTGCTTCTCTAGGCATTACACGCTTCCAGCTCTCTGATGAGTTCTATGTAGATGCCCAGCTTCCTATTCCGCCTGCATACACCTATGACGGATATCCGCAGTTCTATGACGGTATTGGTATGCTTAGGAGCTTCCTCGATGAGGCTGAAGAGGTCTGTAGCACTATGCGTACCGCTCTTGATGAAGCAGATACCTATCTTTCTACGCGCTCTCGCAAGATTATGCTGATTGTAGGAGAAGCTGCTCAGCAAACCATCCAGACCTTCTGCGACGACTGGTCAGCTGACGGCAACGTTTCTACCTTTGCCGTGCGCAACGATTTCTTTGGTGGAGACGTTAATGTCACCGGACTTATCTGCGCCGTTGATCTTCTCGCCCAGGTACCTGAAGACCTCACAGATATTCTGGTGGTGCTCCCTGAGGTCATGTTTAACTTTGATAAAGTAACGCTTGACGGTATGTCACTGGCAGATTTAACCGCGCAGCTAGAGGCTCGCGGCGCCAAAGTCATCATGTCAATTCCTGGTCCCACAAACATTGCTCAGGCGTGTATTAAAGCGCTCAAAGAGTGGGATTAGCCACGTATTGCTGGTATTATTAAACCAACTGAATGAAAGGTGAGACATGGCTAAGCCCATTGTTGCTATTGTTGGACGCCCAAATGTTGGAAAGTCCACGCTGGTAAATAGAATTGCCGAGAAACGCGATGCAATCGTACACGAGTCTAGGGGAGTAACCCGCGACCGTTCATACCACGACGCTGACTGGAACGGTCGTGAGTTTAAGCTCATTGATACCGGCGGTATTGAATCTATCAAGTCCCAAGATCGCTTTGCTCCACACATTCGTGAGCAGGCGCTTCTTGCTTGTGAAGAGGCAGACGTTATTGTCTTTGTTGTAGATGGCTCTACCGGTGTAACCGATGAAGATGAAGAGGTTGCACGCATTGTTCGCAAAACCACCAAGCCCGTGTTCTTGGTTGTCAACAAGAAAGATAACCCTGCTACAGAGCAGGATGGTCTATGGGACTTCTACGCACTTGGTTGCGGCGAGCCTCTGCCTCTTTCTGCTTCACATGGTCACGGTACGGGCGATTTGCTGGATGACATTGTCAACGCATTCCCAGAGGTAGACGAAGAGCCGGAAGATGACGGCATTCTTAACCTTGCAATTATTGGTCGTCCAAACGTAGGCAAATCTTCGCTTGCAAACCGCCTAGCAAACAAGAAGCGCTCTATTGTTTCTGACGTTGCGGGTACTACACGTGATGCTATTGACACCATGATTGAATGGAAGGGAACTCCCATTCGCCTTGTTGATACCGCAGGTATTCGCAAGAAGAGCCAGGTACACGAGGACGTTGAGTACTACAGTCTGGTTAGAGGCCTGCAGGCAATGGACCGCGCAGACGTCTGTCTTCTTGTGGTTGACGCCTCTGTTGGCGTAACCGAGCAGGACCAAAAGCTTGCTAACATGGCCGTTAAGCGCGGATGTGCTCTGGTACTCCTGCTTAACAAGTGGGACCTTATTGACTCTGAAGCAAAGCGCGATGAGGTAGCAGTTTCTGTAGCAACACGTC
The DNA here is from genome assembly GCA_900555335.1 of uncultured Atopobium sp. Lineage (GTDB taxonomy): Bacteria > Actinomycetota > Coriobacteriia > Coriobacteriales > Atopobiaceae > Lancefieldella. The sequence goes on from USKU01000005.1 coordinate 27,925, forward strand.
TGGCCTTTGCACCATGGATTGCTTCCATTAACGTTTCTGCTCTTACCGGTCGCGCTATTGATAAGGTGCTTGCCGCTGCTCTTTCGGCCGCAGAATCCCGTGCTCTTCAGCTTAAGACTTCCGAGCTCAACGAGCTTCTCGCCCAGATTAGAGAAGGCGGACACACGGTTTCTGACCGCGGTCGCCGCCTTAAGATTCAGTATGCTACTCAGACAGGCTCCAAGCCTCCTGTTATCTCGTTCTGGTGCAATGCTCCAGACCTTGTTGACGATAACTACGAGCGCTTTATTGAGAACAGACTTCGCGAGAAGTTCTCTCTGGTTGGCACACCTATTCGATTGAAGTTCCGTAAGAAGGTTGAATCTAACTAATGTCTGGAATTGTTGTTGCTCTGATTTTTGGACTTATTGCGTTTGGCCTTGGTGGTATTCCCTTTGGTCTGATTATTGCAAGCGTTATGGCTCATGAAGACATTCGCAAGCTTGGATCAGGAAACATTGGCACTACCAATGTTGCAAGAAATGCTGGTAAAGCTGCAGGTATTCTTACGCTTCTTTGTGATGCTGGCAAAGGTATTATCAGTGTCATGCTTGTCCGTTGGTTCTTGGGAGCCCAAGGATTTACTCCTCTGATCGCGGGAAACGAGCACGCAGAGGCAGAGCTCATCATTTCTTTTGTGTATGCCTGCTGTGTTCTTGGTCATATCTTCTCGCCGTGGCTACATTTCCACGGCGGCAAAGGAATTGCTGTTGGATTTGGTGGTGGCCTTGCGGTAAATCCGCTTGCAGCACTCGTAGCTCTTGCGGTGTTTATTACGCTTGCCGTACCAACTAAGTACGTATCTCTTGGCTCCATTGGTGCAGCGGTTGCTATTCCGCTTTTCTGCCTGCTATTTGGCATGGATCCCGTGGCAACTATTCCGGTATTTGTTGTAGCAGCGGCAGTTATTTGGGCACATCGCGAGAATATCAATCGTCTTAATGCTGGTAGTGAGTCTAAATTCTCTTTCGGCGATAAGAAAAAGGACAAGTAATCATGAAAAGAGTTGCTGTTATTGGTTCGGGATCATGGGGTACCGCGCTTTCAACACTTCTTGCTTCAACTTCTGATGAGGTAATCATCTGGTCCAGGGAGGCCGATGTTACCGAGTCCATCAATAAAGAGCACGTTAACTGCAGACATCTTTCTGATTCTGAGCTTCCACACAATATTGTGTCTACCACTAGTGAAGCTGAGGCTCTCACCGGTGTAGATGCTGTTGTTATGGCTGCTCCTTCCGCGTTTTTGCGCTCTGTTTGTGCTGCTTGCGCACCATATCTTGATCCAGAGGTTGATGTTTTAATCCTCTCCAAGGGTATGGAAGCAGGCTCTCACAAGCTTATGCACGAAGTAGCTGCTGACGAGCTTGGAAACCCTGCAAGAATCGCCGTTCTTTCCGGTCCTAACCATGCAGAAGAGGTCATTAAGCAGGGAATCTCTGCAGCCGTTATAGCATCTGAGGACGCTGAGGTTGCAAAGCGTTTCCAGGCACTACTTT
>USKU01000006.1 GCA_900555335.1 uncultured Atopobium sp.
TGCGCCAATGACAGCGTAGGTCACGCTCATTTTGAGTCCCGAGAAAAACTGTGGTGCAGCAGCGGCCAACTTGACGTGCCAGAAAACCTGCACACGACTAGCTCCCATAGTGGTCATTAGATCAACCATGTCGGGATCAATTGATTTAAATGCCGAGTTCAGCGCTACGGTAATGGGGAAAAACGTTGAAATAGCCACAAGAACAATCTTTGGCAAGAGGCCATACCCCAGCCAAAGCACCAAAAGCGGTGCAATGGTCACAATAGGAATAGTTTGTGAGATAGTTACAAGTGGAGAAAGCAGGTTATCCAGCGTTTTGAAGAAGTCCATAAGAACCGCAAGCGCAAAGCCAATAAACACACCGATGACAAGACCAATAAGGGACTCTAGAAGCGTAATCCCGGTATGTGTCATTAAAAGCTGGAAGTCTTTTCCAAGCGCAAATATAACCTGAATAGGAGTTGGAACAAGGTAATTTGGAATAATTCCTGCAACAATAACAAGCTGCCAAAGCACTAGAAAAGAAGTAAGGGATATGGCTTGCAATGCAAACTGAGAAAGTTTTTTCATATGCCCTCCTTCTTATAGTGCGTAAGGACGGCATTGGCTCCCTACGCTGGCATTGCCCAGATCAGGTTTATGGGTCGCAGCATAAGGTGCTGCCTCTCAGCCAGGCCATTTCCCAGCTCCCCGTACATTTATTATAGCGCGGATGTCTCCAACATCAAATAAATAGTTAAATAATCTCCCTAAAAGGACTAATCTAGCAGCGTTTTCTTGAATCGCGCATTTTTGTGCGCTCTGAAACCGAGTACTCTGAAGTCCTATGCCCCGAAGCCACGCGCTCCTAGCCTAACAGAACTAGCCCAAAAGGTCTTTAAGTCCCAGCTTATCTGCCTCGGTAATTTGACGTACGACCTTTGCGGGAGAACCAACAACAAGAGAATTGTCTGGAATATCTTTAGTAACCAGACTATTAGCACCAATTACACAGTTATTTCCGATAGTTACACCGGGAAGTACCGTCACATTTCCGCCAAACCAGCAGTTATCTCCCACCGTGATAGGCAATGCTCGCTCATACCAAGCATTTCTCTCCTCAGCATCTAGAGGGTGTTGAACGGTGTACGCCTTAAACTGAGGGCCCACAAAACTATGAGCACCAAAAGTGATAGGCGCACAATCCATCAAGTATGCACCGTGGTTGATAAAGCTATGTGGGCCAATCTTGATATTGAAGCCATAGTCAACATTAAAAGGAGAAACTGCTGCACTTCCCTCTCCTAGTTCACCGAGAAGTTCAGTCAAAATCTGACGACATTTTTCTTTATCGCTTGGACGGGTCTGATTAAACTCCCAGGCAAGATCCTTTGCTCGCCAAAACGCAGCGCTCTGCTCTTCGTCAGAGCCGCCACACCACTCTCCCGCACTCATACGCTCAAGCTTTGATTTCTTATTTTCTGAGTTTACAGTGGTCTGCTTTGGATCAACATCATACATAGCTAACTCCTCACGTTACTTTATTGAGTAGTTAGAAGTGTAATAAAAGAAGAGCCCCTGACGAGGCTCTTCCCAGCTAGTTTAAAGTGCTTGTAACCAACTACATTGCATCAAAAACATTTACCCACTTAAGTAGGAACTCTGTTTCTTTTACACGACCGCGCGCAAGCTCTGCTGCAGCAATAATGCCAAGCCACTCGTTTACATACTGACGAGTGCAGCCCTGCTTAGTGCAATAAAGATTGATGTATTTCTCGGCAAGTTCCTCATCACCATGAAGAAGCAGGTGCAGGTAAGTTGTAGCACAGTCTGCTGCACCATTGCCCTGTGTTGCATGAGCCCAGTCAAGAATTACAGGAGTGCCATCCTCGGCGAGAATAACGTTGGAAGGAACAAAGTCACCATGACAGACCTTAGTATGAGGCTTCATACCATCAAGCTTGAGCAGAAGCTCATACCTTGTAGCCTCATCAAGAATGTCTGGAATACTGTTAATCATTCTGGTGAGCTTGTCTTTTTGACGAGTAAGAAGCGGTGCTTTATGAGCGTGAATAGCCAGCTCAATATCGATAAACTTATTGAGATACTCGTCCTCTTTTTCTGGATGCTCCTCGATAAGCTGCCTAATTGTTTTACCTTCAACTTTTCTGGTTGAAACAGCCCAGCAATTACCAACTTTACTAATCTCTACAAGAGATGGAACGTTGATACCGGCCTGCTCAGCACGGGTGAGGTTTAATGCCTCATTCATAATATCAGCAGAAGGTTTGCTTCCGCTGAACACCTTAACGACTGTGTCTCCGTTGTCATACACAACCTTGTTATTACGCTCGACAATTACCTTTTTATCAGCTTTGAGCTCCATAACAACCTCCAATAAGGTACTCATGCAGATACTCACTATCCACCTAGTAGTATTGTCGTTCTTCTCTAACCCCTCCTGGCGAGAAGAACACTCTTATTGGTTAAACGGTTGGCAAATTCGGCGAACGTAAACATCCCCAGTTAAAACAGGAAATCGTCCTTCTAACAAAGATCCCCCGCTTTTTACAAAAGCAGGGGATCTGCATACTAGGTGTATGTGTGTTGCTTACTGCTCTTTACGAGTGCGAGCATATGCTCCAACACCAACAAAGCCAGCACCAACTGTAGCAAACGCAACCATAGCTACAACACTTGCATCACCTGTATCAGGTGTGCGGTGCTTACGCTTCTTACCAGGCTTCTCTGGAGTTGGAGTTGGGGTAACTGGAGTCTCGGTGTTTGTGATGGTAAAGCCATTAGCCATATCACCAGTGATCTCAGAAGTGTAACCCTCAACAGCGTCCTCAGAAACGGTGTAAGCAATGACGTGATTATCTGCTGCGTAAAGATTTACACCAACAAATGAACCGGTCCAATTGTTTGCCTCAGAAAGGACAAGGGTCTGACCAGTGTCAACACCATCAGCAAGCAGGTGAACGGTTACAGAATCCTTCTTTGTACCATTCCAAACCTTGGTTACTGGAACATCGCGAGTTACAGGAGCATCAGCCTTATTGGTCAGGGTAGTAACGTTACCGTTAACCTCAGGAGTCTGAGCAGTCCAACCGACTACGGTTCCTTCTGTAAAGCTCAAAGTTACGTTATCAGGAAGACCGTGGAATGTGTGCTCCCAGTTGTTTGCTGCAGAAAGCTCAACGGAGTCAACAACATATCCATCTGCCTTTAGATAAACAGTAAGCGTCTCTGGAATAACTGCATCTGGGTTTGCAGAAGTATCCCAAACCTTCTTAACGGTTACATCCTGAGTACCCTCTTCACCAGTAATAACGGTACCGTTGGAGCCAATACCACCACCACGCTGTGCAGTATTTCCAGAAATAATCAGTTGAGCCTTATTCTGTGCTGCGGTGATAGAGCTATAACGAAGATTAGACTCAAGAGCAAGCATATCGGTATTATTAACGATATTGCTTACTTCTTCAGTAGTATGACGTGCAGCAGCTGGATCAGCTTCACCAAGGATTGAAGGAGGGTTGATGGTAACCGCGCCATCCTTAGTCCAATGTGCAGAGGCACCACCAAGCATATAATCAGAAATAGTTGCACCGGCAGATTCACCTGCACCGCGAACGGTTGCAATCTCATCACCAGCACCATTTGCGGTGTTGTTGAAGAATGCTACGCCATTTTTGGAGTGGAATTCAGCTACACCGGTTGGGCAGAACCAAGCACCACCACCAATAACCGTTGCAGTGTTGTCCTTAATAAGTGCTTTATTAATGTGGACAACATAAGGAACAGAAGCAACGTAAACTGCGCCGCCCTGGTCATTTGCAGTGTTATTGATAATTTCGCCCGCGTTAAGAGTTACATTTGCAGATGCAACATAAATACCAGCACCAACACCCTTATCGCCAAGCTGGTTGGTGCCATTACTAGTGACCTTGTTTCCGTCAATAGAGCCACCATTCATGGTGAAGCCAGCGCGATAAATGTTTGGCCAGTTATTCCATGGAGCACCAACCCTGGAATAAGGAACCTTCTGACCACCAACAACACCAACAAACTGGTCGTAGGTAGCAACGCCACCGCCAGCAATGCCAGCAGTGTTGTTCTTGATGATGCCGTTATTCATAAAAACGTTGCCGTTCCAGATTACGTAGATACCACCACCGGACTCAGAAGCAACATTATTAGTAATAGAGCCACCGTTGAAGGTAAAGTCTGCCTTTGACTTAGAATCACCAAACTGAGGATTGCCTGCGTAAACGTATACGCCAGCGCCTTCTTTGGCCTTGTTGTTAGTGATATAACCACCACCCATAGTGGCTGTTGTTGTCTCACCGTTTGGATCCAAGGCATAGAGCATCAGACCACCAGAAGAATTAATGGTAGAAGAAGCATCGCCACCAGTGATGGTTCCGCCAGTCATAGTGAAATCTGCATTTCTTACCAAAACGCTACCGGAGTACTGATTGGTAAGAGTAGTGTTCTGAATGGTACCGTCACGGAGCTCACCTGTTGCACCATTTGCAACAGTAACTGCGCCACCAAGAGCGTTAGCAACCGTGCTGTCCTGAATGGTGCCGCCGGCCATAACAAATTTTGCACCAGCGCCAGTAGTAAGAACTACGCCGTTATTTCCAGGTGTAGGTTTTGCCTTACCGTTTTTAATAACGCCACGAAGCAAGGTAAAGCTACCACGGTTCTCAACGGCAAATGCGGTATTGTTGCCATCAATGGTGGCACCATCAAGAGTAACTGCGCCACCAGAAGCAACCTTGAACATATAGAAATGATTAGAGCCGGTCATGGCACTTGTAATAGTTCCAGTACCCATCAACCTAATGTTCTTATTAGCTGGAACCTGGACTGGAGCAGTAATGGAAAAGTCCGCATTTACCTGAACGATAGTCTGCGAACCATCTGCTGGAGCAGCAGCAATAGCAGCCAGCAGCTCAGCCTCTGAGGTAACAGGGGTGGTGTCTGCGAGTGCTTGCTTTGCAAGTCCTCCAACGAGCGAGAGTGCTAGCACAAACGTAGCAACAATCGCCATGCTCCAACGTGAAAGCCTTTTCATGGCAAAACTCCTTGCGCTTAGGGAGCCTGTAGTGATAAAACAATAAAACAATTACTATAAAAGCATAAAACAGTGCAACTTTAGCGTACTTTACTCTTCTTTGTCTAGCTGTTCAGGCTCTTCCGGACGATGTTTTAGGCGATCGTATTCTTCTTCAGTCAAAACATCTTCAATTCGCAGGTTAACACCAGAAACTTCAAGGCCTGTCATACCGGTGATTTTCTCGACAATTGTATGCTTAACATCCTCAAAAATCTGAGGCGCATAAGAACCATATTTAATAAGTACAGAAACGGTAACATTTAGCGAGCTATCAGGCAGCACCTCTACAGTGACACCTTTAGCCGTATCAGATGCACCAAGTACATCCTGAACTCTGTTAAGCCAGTTTCCACGAGCACCCACTACGTTTGGGACGTCACGTAAAGCTAACGAGACGATCTTCTCGACAACTCCGCCAGAGAAGGTAAGAGAGTCTGTATCCTCAAGATCTGCATCGGAAGGAACATCTGTTGTTTCTTCTGCAGGAACAATTTCTTCAGAGGTGGTCTCTTGCGAATTAGTAAGTTCTTCTGCCACAGCTCTCTCCTATCTAGTTTCTATCAGTAAATAAGGAACGAATCTTTGCCAAAATGGTTGCCTTTCCGTCAAAAATCTGACCGATGGCAACTCCTATCAGTACAAACAATGCAACAACTAGCATTTTAAAAAGGCCAAACGTAAACAAAAAAATTGCAAACAAGAGGCCCAAAAATCCGCCAATAATGGCACCTGGATGGTCAACGACGTATTTTTTGCACTTCTCCTGCATCTTCTGAAAGAAGCTTTTATCCATTGTCTGTGACCTCCTTTGCATCTGGCTCTGAAATACTCAATCGAATGTCTTTACCAGTCTGCTGAGCAGCGGCTTGAGTGGAAGGTTGCTCGTAAGATTGCTCTTCTACAATCTCTGGTTCTGGCACAATCTCTTTTGACTGAGACAAAGACGCACCTTCTTCATCTTTTGACGAGAAGGAACTTGGCTTGATGAACGAAAGATTGATGCTAGAAACACAAGGTCCGCACACGATAGCAAGACCAGACTGAAGAGCGTTATAGAACTCAGAGCCCTTTGCAGTGACATCAACAGGCTCTTTGGGGAGAATATCAATCTGTACGGCTACAGAATTGTTCTTAGAAATCTGCACGTTAACGCGGTGTGCAAGACAAGTTCCATCTTCTTCAATAATATGGGCTGCCTGAGAAGAAATAGCGTCTTTAGTGACGGAGATTGTTCCGCCCTCAACTGTTGCAACCGTGAGCTTTACTGTCTTTCTAATGAATAGAGCTCTAAACAACACCACTACAAGGCCAAAGATGCTGATAGCTGCACAGGCGTTAAGAGCAATAAGGTAGGGCTTGGTAAACAAGAGATTAGTTGCCTGATGTGTCCAAGGACCAAACCACGTTAAAGCAAGAGCTAAAAATACAAATGCACTTGCAAGAACATAGAGTATGTAGCAAAAACGCTTGAAGCCGCTCATAGCACCTCCACTTTCTTTTATATAAACAGTTTAACCCCAATACCGGACAAAAAGAGAATATAAAAACTGCCTCCCGGCGGAAGGCAGTTTTTAGTCTGTATATACCGTTAGCAGAAAACGAACTTAAGCGTTCTTCATAACAACGGAGCGAACAACTCCCGCCGCGTCGTCACAGGAATCCAGAACAGTTTCCATGCGGTCAAAAATACGAAGCCAAGCAACGGTGTGGCGACCAGGCATTTCATCACGGAACAAGCGAGAGAGTGCGTTGTGGTAAATAAGGTCTCCCTCGTCCTCAACGTGACCAACGGCAATAGCCTTCTCCATAACGGTAGGATCTTTCTTGTAATCACTCAGAACACTCAGCATCTCCTGGACCGTCTTGCATGCGCGAAGGGTAAGCTCAGCAAGCTGCATAGCCTCTTTACGAGTGTCGTCAACGTTAAAGAGGTCAAGACGCTCTGCAACAGAATTCATTCCGTCAACAATGTCATCAAGACGAAGCGCCAAGTCAGAGATGTCCTCACGCTCAAAGGGAGTGACAAAGGAAGCGTAAAGCTCCTTCATAATGTGCTGGACCTTCTCGTCACACTCACGCTCGTAAACCTTCATCTGAGGAATACGTGCGGCAGTCTCAGGATAGCCCTCCATAATGACCACATACTCTTCAGCGGTTTCTACAATTTTGTCGCCAAACTCGCGGAACATAGTGTAGAAGACGTCCTCTTTTGGCTTACCTAGCATGAATCCTCCAATAAAGTTGAGTGGTTCAATAGAACTCGTAAAAGACAGTTATACGTACTTAGAAAATCATCAGGAACAGTTTTGCAAAAAGAAAACCAATAAGTCCGCAGCCAGGGAAAGTAAACACCCATGCTGCAACCATTTCTTTTGCAACGCCCCAGTTAACTGAACGAATATTTTTTGCAGCACCCGCACCCATCATGGCGGTCATTTTTGTATGAGTTGTTGAAACAGGAAGACCGGTCAGTGTGGAAAGCAGCAAAGATGCAGATGCCGAGAAGGACGCGGCAAAGCCCTGATAACGCTCAAGCTTTACCATTTCCATTCCGACTTTTTTAATAATCTTTCTTCCGCCAATTGCGGTGCCGATAGACATAAGAGCAGCACACAGTACCTGTAGCCAGAGCGGGAACACATCTGCACCAGCAGCTCCATGACCTGCGGAAAGTGCAATTGCAAGCATAGCAATGGACATGAACTTCTGACCGTCCTGTGCACCATGCATAGCCGCAACAAATGCTGAGCCAACAACCTGCAAATGGCCAAACATCTCATCAGCGCGCTGTCGATCAACGTTTACGCAAAGCTTGTTGATTGCTTTAACAATGATCCAACCAGCGGCAAAACCTAATGTGGTTGAGAAGAGCAGACCAATTAAAACCTTGCTCCACTCGTCCCAGTTAACTGCACCAAAATCACCATGAATAGCAAGTGCTGCACCGGTGAGACCTGCAATAAGGGCGTGTGACTCAGAAGTTGGAATACCTAAAGCCCAAGCTCCTACTGCCCAAGTAACAATACCAACACAGCCTGCGGCAAGAGCAACAAGAGCCTCATGGTTATTGCTACCAAAGTCAACCATACCCAGAATTGTGTCTGCAACTGCAGTTGAAATGAGGCACATAGCCACCAAACCAACAAAGTTGCATACAACACTCATGATAATTGCATGGTTAACTTTAATTGAACGAGTTCCAACAGCCTCTGCAATAGCATTAGCCGCGTCGGTTGCACCATTTACAAAAATGCATCCAAAAACAAGGACAATGACGAGGGCCAAAAACGGATTGGCAACCAACATCTCAAAAAAGTGTCCGAGAGTTATCATTCGGTACCTTTCAAACCACTTTCATAACGGGACAATGATAATCGAAGTATCGTTCAATTATATTTAAAAACATTCGAATAGCTAAATAAGCGCAAGTTGTTTCTTACGCCCTGCCTTCCCTCTTATGAAAAATGCAAACTGACCCGGGAGAGCTAGCTAGTTAACCCAGAAGAGTTGCCTCAAAAGGATACCTCAGGTTACTAGGCAAGCTTTTTGATAATAGCTGCAGTAATTCTGGCAGAGCGCTCAGAAGCCTCACGCTCAAACGTCAAATAATCAACGCTTGAAGTAGTACCGGGCTTATCGGACATGAGCCTAATTACTACAAACGGCGTGTGGTTAAGCCAAGCAACCTGAGCAATTGAGGCGCCCTCCATCTCGCAACAGTCAGCACCAAACGTTGTGTAGATGTGGTCTGCTAACTCTGATGAACTTACAAACTGATCTCCTGAAGCAACGCGGCCAGAAATAACCTGCAGTTGAGGAGCTACTTCTTTGGCCGAAGCAAGAGCATGTTCAACAAGACCCTCATCTGCTGTAAACGAGAAGACCGGAAGGCCTGGAATTTGACCAGCGGCAAAATTGAGAGGACCAACGTTCATATCGTGTTGAACTAAATCTGAGGAGATAATAATATCCCCTACCTGTAGCTCAGGGTTTAAAAGTCCTGCAATACCAGTATTAATAACATGTGTTACTGCAAACGTATCAATCAGAATCTGCGTGCATGCCGCCGCATTGACCTTGCCAATTCCCGACTGTACAACAACTACAGGGACTTCTCCCAAAAGACCTTCAACAAATTGCATACGAGCCTGCTCATAGGTGCGCTCAATGGTCATCTGCTCTTTAAGCAATGCAACCTCAGGCTCCATGGCTCCAATAATGCCAATTTTCATATTAGGCTCCTACTCCTGCTAGCCAACTGGAACCAGCCAGGGCTCGTACAATTTTGTCACGTACACTCATTTCGCTTGCATCGTCTTTAACATGAACATGAATGATTACCTTGATGCCTGTCTCAGCAATGCTTGATGCTTCAACCTCAATAGGAAGTGTTCTATCAAGCTGAGGTGCAACTACCTCTTGAACAATTTCTGTTATTTCTTGCGTTACCGCATTCAGATCAACGGTTGGTTTAAGCACTATATTAATGGGCACCTCTGTCATATCCCACCTGGTACGATGCGCAAGTGCTGTTTTATTAAGTACTGAATTAGGAATGATGTCTACCCTACCTCCACGAGCACGAACTATGGTAGAGCGCCAATTCATGTCAATAACCTCGCCGGAAATGGTTCCAATACTTACTTGATCTCCTGGCTTTACCACGCCTCCCAGCATAAGGCCCAAGCCTCCCGCCAGGTTAGAAATGGTGTCCTGCAGGCCAAAAGACAAGGCAATGGACGTAACTCCCAAAGCGGTCACAAAAGCTGTTGGTTGAATACCAAAGACAGGCTGTAAGACAGCAAGAATAGCAAACGTCCAGATAACTCCCCGTAGTATGTTGACAAAAATAGATGCTGACGGCAGCTTTGAAGAGCCCAAGGCCTTTTTTGAGAGTTTTATTGCAAAGCGCTCTACAAGAAAAGCCACAAGGAACACAACAACAAAGATAACCAGCTTAAAAATGAAATCTTGTGGAGTAAGACCCAAGATCAAGCCGTCATGCATCAATACCATGGCTATCCCTCAATTTTAACTATTGGAGCAAAGCCCTTCATGAGCTTCTTTGTCTTATTAGTACGCGTAAACTTGACCTCAATAGTATCGCCCTGAACTGCTAAAACAACGCCTGGGCCAAAGGTCTTGTGAGAAACCTGGTCTCCCACAGCAAAACTTGCAGAAGCGCGGGCTGGATCTTTCTGAATAGGAGCTGTACGTGGAGCTGGAGCACCGCCGGTAGAGCGCGTGCGAGAACCAAAAACGTTTCCACCGTAGACCTCGGAGCCGCGACCAGAGCCAAAGGTTCCATGACGGTCTCCTCGCTTTGCCCAGCCAACGCCAGAGAAGCCCGCGGAGCCTACACCAATAGCTTTTACGTGCTCTTGAGGAATCTCTCCCACAAAACGCGATACAGGATTTGCCTGAACAGAGCCGTAAGTCCTTCTGGTAGATGCGTATGTCAAATACAGGCGCTTACGTGCACGTGTAATAGCAACATAGGCAAGTCTGCGCTCTTCTTCTAACTGAGCTGCTTCTGCCTCATAATTTGCATGAGGGAAGATTCCCTCCTCCATACCAGCAACAAAAACTGCAGGAAATTCCAGACCTTTTGCAGCGTGAATGGTCATAAGCGTTACTGCAGAGGTAGAACCATCCAAGCTATCCAGGTCAGAGCGAAGCGCCAGCCATTCCATAAAGGCCGGGAGCTTCTCTGCCACAACCTGTGGATGCAAACTCTCCTCCTGAGGCGCAGGAGCCGTCTCTACAGCAGTAGCACCAGCGAGTGCGCCGGTAGCAGCATCAAAACCAGCCTCACTCAGCGAAGCTGCATCTTGCGCATCAAGTGCTCCAGCTTCTCTGAGCTGCTGCAGACTCTCAAGCGTTTCTTCAACGTCATCGTGTGACTCATCAAACTCTGCTGCAACACCAAAGAACTCTCGAATGTTCTCGATACGTCCGTCAGCCTCAATGGTATGCTCCGCCTCAAGTGCACGAATAAGACCTGAGCGGTCAATAATTGCCTCTACAACCTCATCAAGCTCACCATCAATATGGCGGCCATGCTCAATAGCTGACGTAAACTCTACCAGCGCATTTCTTACCTTTGCGGTAAAAATGCCTTCTTCCATCACGCATGCTTCACATGCCGAGAAGAACGACAAACCGTTATGCAGTGCATATGTCTGAATCTTCTGAATACTGGTTGCACCAATACCGCGACGAGGCGTGTTAATAACACGCAGCGCAGCCATGTCATCATCGGGATTGACGACAACTTTGAGGTACGCCATGACATCTCTGATTTCTGCGCGATCAAAGAATCGAGTGCCGCCGACAATCTTGTAAGGAACACCAGCTCTGAGCAACATATCTTCGAGAATACGAGACTGAGCGTTGGTGCGATAGAACACTGCTATGTTGTCGTATGATGTACCCTTATCGTGCAGTTTTTCTATCTCGGAGCCAATCCACGCACCCTCATCACGCTCATCAGATGCCTGATACACCTGGATTTTCTCGCCGTCTCCCTCATCGGTAAAAAGACGCTTTGGCTTGCGGTGAGAGTTGTGCGCAACAACCGCGTTGGCAGCGGCCAAAATATGGCCCGTTGAGCGGTAGTTTTGCTCTAGCTTAACTACAACTGCTTCCTCATAGTCTTTCTCGAACGCCAAGATGTTTTTGATGTCTGCTCCGCGCCACGAATAAATGGACTGGTCATCATCGCCAACAACCATAAGATTGCGATACTTGGATGCCAAAAGCTTGGTAATTGCGTACTGGACGCCGTTGGTATCTTGATACTCGTCAACGTTGATGTAGCGGAAACGCTCCTGGTACTTAGCAAGCACGTCTGGGTACTTGGAGAGCAGCTCAAATGCCTTAACCAGAAGGTCGTCAAAATCCATAGCGTTGGCTTTATCTAAGCGAGTCTGAAGCGCACGGTACACGCGAGCCACCACGTGATCCATAGGACTTGCTGCCTGAGTCTCTACATCATCAGGATACAGAAGTGCGTTCTTAGCAGCAGAAATCTTGGAGCGGATGGAGTTGAGTGGGAACTGACGAACATCAATATCTAAATCAGACAGAATGGTCTTTACCAGGCGCTTTGAATCGTCATCATCATAGATGGCAAAATTGGAGCCATAACCAAGACGCTCGCCATCTTCTCTGAGCAGGCGGACACACATAGCGTGGAATGTGCAGACCCACATGCCGCGAATATTGTTAGGAAGCAGTGCCTCAAGACGCTCACGCATCTCTGCTGCAGCCTTGTTAGTAAACGTAATAGCAAGAATCTGCCAAGGACGAACGCCCTCGTCAGCAATCATGTGCGCAATTCTAAACGTCAAAACACGCGTCTTACCCGAACCAGCTCCTGCAAGAACCAACAGAGGTCCCTGAGTTGTCATAACCGCCTGATGCTGGGCAGGATTTAAACCTTCAAGATCAATCTGCATTACGCCATCCTTGTGTCAATCATTCTTAGACTAAAAGTGTACCCCGATAACCGGACATTAATTGCGCCACTTTGCCCTCACTCCACAATTAAAAAACCGGTCCTCAAAAGAAGACCGGTTTATCTGCAAGAACGTGCCTATCAGATCCATGCTCGCGTATAGCGAGAAGATCTTCTAGCCCAAACGCTTGCCTTAGTTCATGGAGTTTGTCTGACGGCTCTTTGCGCGAGCAACAACAGCCAGTGCAATCACGCCACCTGCGACACATGCCATAACAATAGTGCTAAGCGAATGATTCTCATCACCAGTGTATGGAAGCACAGAGCCTCCATAATACGGGATAGCTGCAGGATTTGGAGCTCCTGGGAAGCTTGGTGTCAGAGGACCGACAGGGTTGCTTGGGATGGTTGGAGTACCAGGATTCTCTGGAGTTACAGGGTTTTCTGGGGTAACAGGAGCAACTGGCTCTGGCTCCCACTCTGCAACAAGAACAACCTTAGGAGTGGCGGTGGTAAGGGTTACCTGATCTCCTGCCTGGTAGGTAGTACCGTCAAGCTTCCAACCCTTGAAGATGTAGCCGTCACGAGTTGGAACGGTTGCAGAAACAGTCTCATTCTTAGGGTCAATAAGAGAATCAGCGGTGTTGCTATCAATACCAAAGTAACCGCTCTGCGCAGCAGGTGCGCCAGTACCGCCGTTTGCGTCATAGCTGAGCTCATACTCCTGGTTCCAAACAGCAGTCAGGGTATAAGGGCTTCTCATATTAAAGACCGTAGTCTCAGAAACATAGCGCTTATCGCCAGCTGGGTTGTTGTTTGCATCTGCAGGAACAGCAGAAGCGCCAACGTAGCGGAAGTGGTTATCAACGTAAGAACGCTTCCAGAACTCAAACTTATAACCATCGCGAACTGGCACATCCTCAATGATGTTGTACTCAGCAAAGCCGTAGGTACGAGGGTTATTTGGAGTCTTGGACTCTGTATAGGTTGCGTTGCCGTAGATGGTGCCGCCATTTGCGTCATAAATGAGCTGATTAACTGCAGATGGCGTTGGAGTAGGTGTGGGAGTTGGGGTGGTCTCTGCAGGAATAACGTGGATGTGATAGCCAACCCACATAAGGTGAGTGGTGTTACCGCCAACGTTAGCTGGATCAGAGGAATCTCCCTGCATAGTAACAAGGAAGAAAACGGTAGCAGGCTGGTTAGCAGGGGTTACTTGACGGCCAGTGAACTGAAAATAGAACTGACCACCATTATTGGTAACAGTATTGCTGTTTCCATAGAATGCATATGTAAAGTCATTATCAGTAGCTGGAAGCTCTGGATAAGGAGCGGCGGTAACCAGCGTAGTAGTTACGCCAAAAGGTGCAAAACCAGGGCGAGTAGTGGTGTAGTGAGAATACGCACCGGTGTCTCTAATGGTCTGACCAACGCGAACGACAATCTCACCATACTGACCAGGAACAGGGGTCTGGTGGCCAGAATGCTGAGGGTTGTCTGTAAGGACCCTGGATGTATCGGCATTACCGTCAGCCGAGAAAACAGAAACCTTTACACCTGGTGTAGATGTATCAATACTGTCTGCAAATGCAAGTTTTGGTACAGAAACTGCAAGAACTGCAATAAGCGCAAGCGCAAGCGTGCACGCAATTCTCTGAAGCGTCTTAATGTGGCGCATAAATCCTCCTGAAACTATTACAAGTAATTACGTACTCTTACGACCAAAAATCAGCCGTAAGAGCATACAAGACAGGGCAATTGCTGGTAAATGAACCTAGAACGATTACATATATCTTTCATAGGTTTTCCACGCTTTTTCCATATGTTTTGCGCATAAAAAAAGCGCGGCGAGAAACTCACCGCGCTTAAACGCATATATGTAACGTTTGTCAGTCAGAAACTTACTTAACAAGCAGGAAGTATGCGATAACTGCAATACCCAGAATAATGCGATACACGCCAAAAGGCTTGAAATCATGCTTGCGGACATAGCCCATAAGCGCACGGACCATAACAAGCGAAACAATAAACGCCACTAAACAACCAACACCCAAAATAATTGCCTCAGGAGCAGTAAAGGTGTTGCCCTTCATAAAGTAGCGCACAAGCCTCAAAGCAGAAGCGCCGGCCATAGTAGGAATTGCCAGGAAGAACGTAAACTCAGCAGCTACAGCCCTTGAACAACCAAGTGCCAAGCCGCCCAGGATAGTTGCACCTGATCTTGAAGTGCCTGGAACAATTGCAAGTACCTGGAAAAAGCCAATGCCAAGTGCGGTCTTCCAGTCAAGATTGTCAATGTCTTGCACGCGAGCCAGGTTGTCGGCTGAAGGAGCCTTCAGGGATGCGGCGGCGTCTGGACGCATGTGTTTACCACGAGGTGCTTCAACCTTTACAGTTGCAGCGACCTTCTCGCGATGTAGCTCAAGCACAATGAAGATGATGCCGTAGAAAATAAGGGTTGCGGCAATAACAAAAGGGCTTCCAAGATGCTCTTCGATGAAATCGTTGAGCGGCAGACCAATTGCTGCTGCAGGAACGCAGCTGACCACCACTTTTGCCCAGAGTTTCCAGGTAGAGCGCTTCTCGTCCTTAGATTTCTTTGGCGAGAAGGGATTAAGTTTGTGGAAAAATCCCACACATACTGCAAGAATTGCGCCAAGCTGAATAACAACGAGGAACATATTCCAGAAGTCTTCAGAAACATTGAGTGGTAAGAACTGATTGAGTAGCAGCATATGGCCTGTTGATGAGATAGGTAGCCACTCGGTAATACCCTCAACCACGCCAAATAACGCTGATTTAAGCGCTTCAATCCACAAAATTGCCGACTCCACTAAAACCTCCTTGGGGACTGATTACGAACCTATTGTACGCAATCCGTTCGCCCTTTCTTTTTCTACCGTTCACGGCTTTATCTAACGACTTTACTACTTTAAAAGTGCCTTGTTTTCTGCAAAGTTGGCATTTGGAGCCAAAAACAAGTAGAATTGACACCCTCGCACGAGCGGAGAAAAGCGATTATGCGTATTTTGGAGGTCAAGTGTTATCTGACCTCGCGATTGAAGCCAGTAATGAGTGGATAGCACAACATGCGTACTAATCGGAAGCCCCAATCGCGGAGGTCGATTTGAACAAATATATGCGTCATAGACGCTTACCTTCATGCTCTACCCTTATGACAGCACTTCTTGTAGCAGTGCTTGTTGCTAATACCTTTTTGTTTGGCGTCTCAAGAGCTCAGGCAGAGACTCTTAAAGAGCTCCAGGCCAAGGTAGAGCAGACCAATTCTGATTACGATGCCGCTAACCAGCGCGTAGCTGAGCTGCAAAAACAAATTGCAGACAATGAGGCTCGTATTGCAGAGATTGAACAGCAGCTCCCAGAGCAGCGCTTAAGAGCTGCAGAGTCTATTAGAGCTATGTATCGTATGCAGCAGGGCTCCATGGGAATTATTGATCTGCTTTTGTCGGCAGATAACTTTAATGATTTGATTGCTGTTGTTCAGTATCTTGAGATTATCCAGAACAAAAATTCAGATGCTATCAACCACCTGGTTGACCTTAGTAAAGAGCTTTCTGAGACTCAGTCATCTTTAAATGCACAGATGGCAGAGGCAGAAGAGCAGAAGAAGGCTGCTGAGGATGCTATGAATGCAGCAATTGCATCAAGAGAGCAGTTGCAAGCAGAGCAGGCTGCGCAGGCAGCAGCAGAAGCAGCAGCTGCAGAAGAAGCGCTGAAACAAGCTTCTACTGAGACTACCTTTACCAACGCTTCTGGTAATACCACTGAGGTCACTACCCCATCAACTCCTTCGGCTCAAAATGTTGACTGGTCAAGCGATAAGACCAACTTTGTAAGCAGCTGGGGTGCTCGAATTGATGCGTATCTTGCTGGTTCCCCTCTTGCCGGCTACGGCTCAACCTTTGCTGAGGCTGCATGGGCCTACGGCGTTGATCCGCGTCTCTCGCCTGCCATTTCTGCAGTTGAGAGCACAAAGGGTAGGTATAACTTCCTCCCATACAACGCATGGGGCTGGGGTTCTGCAAGCTGGGGTAGCTGGGAAGAGGCTATCTGGGATCACACAGCTGGTCTTGCTGCTGGTTACGGCGGAAGGCTTTCTGTTTCTGGAGCTGCAAAGTACAACCCGGCTAATCCAAACGGCTGGTACTCGGCAGTTCTCACGCAGATGGAACTCATCTAAGTCTCTGGCCACACAGCCTTTAGAGAACGTTAAGACCCCGCAGTTTACCTGCGGGGTTTTGTTGTCGGGCACGGTTAGGCGGTAAGCATGACCATCGCCAGGATGAGGGCAAAGCCGATGAGGTCGGCAACGCTAAAGGTAGTTCCAAGCACCAGTACGGTGGTAATGGTTGCCATAACGGGCTCGATAGTACCCAACAGGACCGCTCTAAGTGAGCCTGCGTCCTTAACACCCTGCAGGTAGAGGCCATAAGCCAAGAAGGTTCCCACCAGCACACCAATAACTACCAGCAAGATACCAAAGGTGTCCAGCTGAGGCATATGGTTCCATGGCTGATAAAACACGGCAATGAGCGTACCTGAGAACAGAAAAGCTAGGCCGTTAACGGTAAAACTTCCCCACTTTTCCATCAGAGGCTTTGGCAAAATCGAAAGAGCTGCCTGAGCAAACGCGCACATAACGCCCCAGAAAATACCTGCAGTTGGAAGATTAAGCTCTCCGGGATTTCCTCCTGTTACCAAGAGATAGGTGCCAATGAGCGCCAATACAATACCAAGAATCTCTCGACGACGAGGCCAGCGCTTGCCCACCACGCAGACAAAAGCCAATACCCCCAACATGCCCAGCGACTGCATGATGGTTGCAGTCCCAGAATTAGTGGCATTAACTGCATAAATATAGGCAACTTGCGAGAAAAGAATAGCAAACAGGCTAACCACAAATATTTTTGTCAGCTCTTTTGGCTTCCTCATGACGGTTGTGAGATTTTTTCTATCAAACGCAAATGCAGTTCCTAAGAATAACCAGCAGGCACAAAGCTCACGAATATCAATCAGCCACATCGGATCAACGTGATAGGTATCAAGCAGGTATTTTGCGGCAGTTCCAAATGCGCCCCAAGAAGCTCCACCAATCAGTACAAAGAGCATTCCTCGATAGATTTTCTTCTTGTTATCAGGGGTTATTTCGGCATCATCACTGCCAAGTGCTTCCTCTTCTGCAGAAGCCTCTAAAACGTCTGCAGCCTTAGAAGACTCCACACCGCTCTCATGAGAAATGAAATCATTCATCTGGGTATAAATCTTTCATTACAAAATACGGATACAAGTGTCACTTTTTTCCTGACGCGGTAGTATCACAATAACAAAAATCCACCTTACCCCGCTTTGTGTGGAGTCTCAAGTCTCCAAACGGTTTAGATGGGCAAGATGGTTCAAAACGGCATTAATGCTCACGTAAGTTTTCGTATAGATTGGCAGCTTATGACATCCAAGTATTCGCAGATAGACAGCGCGTTTTCTGTTGGAACGCTTCATGCAGAAGACAAAAGCTTTGAGGTAATCTCAGCTGAGTGGGTTAACGAGATTTCTGGCTATGCGTATATCTTTAAACACATTCCTACAGGTGCTCGCCTTATGTGGTTTGCCTGCGACGATGATAATCGCTCGTTTGCCATTGCTTTTAAGACACCTCCTGTAGACCACACAGGCGTCTTCCACATTCTGGAGCACTCGGTCCTCTGTGGATCCGATGCCTATCCTGTCAAGGAGCCTTTTGTTAACCTGCTCAAGACCTCTATGCAGACGTTCTTGAACGCAATGACCTACCCCGACAAGACGGTATACCCCGTGGCCAGCACCAATGTAGCTGACTTGGAAAACTTGATGAGCGTATACCTAGACGCCGTTCTGCATCCTGCAATCTATAAGCGCAAGCGCATCTTTGAGCAGGAAGGTTGGCACCTAGAGGCTGACGAGCAGGGCAATCTAAGCTATAACGGCGTTGTCTTCAACGAGATGAAGGGTGCCCTCTCTGACCCTGACCGTGTTCTCTACGATTCTGTCGGCGAGGCTCTCTTCCCTGACACCGCCTATGGCAAAGAATCCGGTGGTAAGCCTCGTGCAATTCCCGAGCTCACCTACGAGAACTTCCTGGACACCCACGCTCGCCACTACGACCTCTCTAACAGCTACACCTTCCTCTACGGCGATCTTGACTGTGAGCGTGAGCTCTCCTTCATTGCCCAGAGGTTTGCAGCTGCCGAGAAACGCGATGCAGGTGCCCCTAATCCACTTAACCTGCAGGCGCCCGTGTTGCCCGAGCCTTCTCAGGTCCGCATGAACACCACAGCCGACAACTCCAGCGTTGGCTTGGGCTACGTGCTTGGAACGCCCGATCAGCGCAATAAGATGATGGCAGCAGATATCTTGTTTGACACCCTCATGGGCTCTAATGAATCCCCGCTCAAGCGTGCAATTCTTGATGCAGGGCTTGGCGATGACTTTAGCTACTACCTCTCCGATGACCTTGCACAGCCAATGCTCTTCTTGCAGCTTAAAGGCCTTAAAGAGGGTGCAGCTCAGAAGTTCCGTGAGCTGGTAGAAACCACCTGCCAGAAAATTGTCGTTGAAGGCATTGATTCAAAGAAACTCAATGCTTCCATTGCACTTGCAGAATTTAACCTGCGCGAGAATGATCAGCCGTACTCAAACGGTATTGAGTACACGCTGCGTTCGCTTTCAAGCTGGCTCTATGACGACGTACGTCCTCTGGATTACATCCGCTACGAAGATGCTATTGCCTACGTCAAAGAACTTGCAGCTCAAAAGGGATTTGAGAAGCTGCTTCTAGAGCTCATCTGCAACAGCAAGCACGCAGCTCAGGTTGAACTTGTCCCCACAGACGAGGGAGACGCTCAGGAAGAGATTGCTGAGCTTGCACAACTTCGCTCTACACTTACCGATGAGGACGTCGAGAAGATCCGTGCAGAAGTAGAGGCACTCCGCCTGGAGCAAGAAACACCTGATGCTCCAGAAAACCTAGCCAAGCTGCCGTCCCTCTCGCTCAGTGATATCGGTGCAGGTAGAGAGCGTCCTGCTGGCTTTGAGGTTGAGGCCCCCCTGCCATGCATTGCGCATGAGCTGGACACTCACGGCATTGACTACGTCTACCATTACTTTGATTTGACCCGCGCGGTTACCTTTGAAGAGCTGCCGCTTGTTGGCATTCTTGCTGAGGTGCTCGGTAAGCTTGATACGGCTACACATACTGCATCTGAGCTGGACATCCTTATTGAGAGCAACCTTGGTCACCTCTCGTTCTTCACGGATATCTACGACCGCGACACCCTTGACCAGGCACATCCCGCCTTTATTGTTGCTGCAAGTGCACTTGCCGAGAAAACCCAGGGGCTTGCAAGCATTCCTTCTGAGGTTTGGTCTAGTACACGTTTTGATGACTTGGGCCGCCTCAAGAACATCCTGATTCAGCGACGTATTGCGCAGGAACAGTACTTTGTAGGCGCTGGTCATACTGCTGCACAGAATAAGGCTTTGACCTCCTATTCCGCTGCCAGCCGTGTAAACGATGCGCTTGCAGGTGTGGGCTTTTACGAGTACCTAAAGAACCTACTTGCCAACTGGGATGAGCGCGCTCCTCAGCTTGCAAAAGACCTGGATGCGCTTACTTCTAAGATTTTCCGTGCAGACAACGTTACGGTCAGCTTTACTGGCTCCACTCAAAGCCGTGAGGCATTCTGGCAAGTAGCTGGAGATCTTAACCTCAAGAAGGACAACGCATCGCAGGTAGACAGTGCAACGCAGACGCTTATTGTCCCTGAGGGCAAGCTGCAGCGCGTAGCATACATCATTCCATCAAACGTATCCTACGTTGGTCTCTCCTATCCAAACGTTGCTCACGCAACTCATGAACAGCAGGGTAACTGGCTAATTGCCACCAGAGTTCTTGGTCTTGATTACCTGTGGAACGAGGTTCGCGTCAAGGGTGGCGCTTATGGCGTTATGTTTAGAAACTCCATCGCTGGCCTGCAGAGCTTTGTCTCCTACCGAGACCCTGCGCTTGATGCAACCCTTGACCGCTATGTTGGTGCAGGTAACTGGCTCTCTGAGTGGACTCCAGACGCTGACGAGTTTGAGGGCTATGTAGTTGCCTCTGTTGCAGGCGTTGACGCTCCTGTTCCTGCTCGCATGCTTGCTCGCAGGCAGGACATTGAGTACTTCAACCACCGTGACCCAGAGCGTTTGCGTAAACTTCGCGAGAAAATCCTTCACGCCCAGGTTGAAGACATTAAGGCACTGGGAAGCACTATGCCTCAAAGCTATGATGATCTCTCGATTGTTGTCTTTGGCGCAAAGGATGTCATTGAAGCTTCCAAGCTTGATCTTGAGGTTGTCGACCTCTTTGGTGGCCAGGAGGACTAAGCCTGGTAGCTGCAACAAAAACACTAAAGCCCTGCCATGCACACGCATGACAGGGCTTTTCTTGTGAGACAATAAAGTGCAGCTTAGACGTTATTCTCGCCAGGCGGTGCATACGGGCAGCGGACTACTCGCTCCTCAGTGCCTGGACTGGATCAGACTTAGCTGCCCTACCCGCAGGGATAAGGCCAGCAAGAAGCGTCAGAACAACGCTGATCAGAATCAAAATGAACGCGCCATTGAGCGGCAAGATTACTAGATTGTCCACGTTAAACATAGCCTTAATCACGGCATTTGCGGGCAAAATAAGTAGCTGTGTAATGCCAATGCCCATAACACCAGAGATGAGGCCCTCAATAAAGGTTTCAGCGTTAAATACGTTGGCAATGTCTCGTCTGGAAGCACCAATGGAGCGAAGAATACCAATTTCTTTTTTGCGTTCAAGCACCGAAATGAACGTAATGATGCCAATCATTATGCTAGAAACAACAAGCGAGATAGAGACAAACGCAATCAGCATTGCCGAGATCATATCAACAATGAGCGTGACAGAACTCATCAAAGCGCCAACGATATCGGTATAGGTAACTACCTTAGACTCTTCGCCCGCGGCCCTTGCATCTGCATTGTATCTGTTCAGAATCTCAACAATCTTTTCTTTGCTTGCAAAGTCTCTAGGATAAATATTGATTGACGTAGGCTTAGCAAGATCTGCATATCCCATCTTTGCAAGGTTTGATTCATACGTCGCAGGCGCTGTGCGCATCATCGATGCTGCAATGGCTGCAAGCTGAGACGGATCAGCATTGAGCTTAAAGGCTCTTGCCAGAGTTGATTGATCTACCTGCATAGCATTAGACATATTTGCCGCAACACCCTGCATAGCTGCATTGAGAGCTCCTGCAATCTGATTTTGCATCCTCGAAGCAACCTGCGTCATCACGCTTGTCAACGCGGACTGTACGTATGCGCTCATAGCACGCGTAATAGCTGCAGAAAGTGCACTTGCAATCTGTGACTGATATGCGCTCATGAGCCTCTTGGAAACCTCGGCCTGAACACTTGGAAGATCTGGATTGGTGCCCAACTTATTTGCCAGAGCATCAACCAGCTGTTGCTGTAGGTCATCGGTATCAATTGCAGAAGAGACTGTAGTTGCTATCTGTGTACGTACCTGGTCCGTAGCAAGGTAGTCAGCCATGGTTTTACCAGGGTTAGCTGCACTCCAAGAATTCCATCCTAGGGCAATGTTTCCCATAAGTGAAGAAATGGCAGCTTGTCCACCTGGTTTAAAGTTGACGGTAATGCCCGATAGGATCTGCTGAATATCTGACGCAGTAAGCTCTGGGAAAGCCGCTGCCAATGCAGAAGGATCAAGTGAAGACGTAATGGAAGACAGTACATCTCCATCAGACAAATTAAGCTGTGACGGATCAAAAGCAGGTAGCTGCACGTCAGAAAGGTCAAGCGCGGACATATCCAAGCCAGACAGATTAATTGACGAGAAGTTCAGCGCCTGTGGATTAAAGTTGAACGCCGAAGAAAGTGCACTTGAATCAATAGAAAACAACGAGCTAATAGAAAGACCCTCTGAAGTTTGACCGTTTTTCTCGTCCTCAAAGGTCTTGCCCGTGAAAACATCAATGTCTGGGCGATTCATCTGATCCTGAACAATTGGAGAAGCTGCCGCGTCAGAAATCATTTTCTGTGTCAGCTGTGGCGTATAGTAGATGCCCTCGGTAAGAGCTCCTGAGGTGGTTGGATCTTTTGCCTGGACAACACCAACAATATGTAGGTCAGGGGCATTGGCAATCAGGTTATTCATGTACTCCTGATCATCAGACTTGTCCGTCCACACGCCAAGATTACTATCCCAAACATAACGTTGATGAGGCATAACCAGCTTAAACGTTGGAGACATCAGCTGCTCATAGGTGTACGTATTATTGGGCTCTTCAAGAGTTCCAGATTCACCGTTTGCAATTTTGTCTACAGTAGACCGCAGTTCAGCATAGTCACGCAGACCAAGTGTGTACTCCAAAAAATCGTCCATGGTACCATTAGGACGCAGTACCAAAACAGCTTCATTCCAAGCAGTAGGCCATCTACCAGCTCGAACAGTATAGCGATCCTCGTAAATAGAAGGATTGCCAGGAAGCTCACCAAAAAGCGATGTGCTTACAAAGGAAGCCAGTGGACTATAAGACGGAATCTTAGGCGATACTTTTGAAAACGTGGTGTCTGGCTGCACCTGAACAGGATCAGAAGAGCTGGAGTCAGCACCTGCGGGCAGGTAAATAAAGGGGCTCACAGAATAGCCATAGGTAATAGCGCTTGCGTAGGAGTTGATTCCGCCACCATTGTTATCGAGAAATGCCTTCAGGCTGGTCAGGTCATTGGAACCAATACTTTCAGCCTGCATTCCTAGTCTTGAATTAGTTGGAATAGCGCCTTCAGCAGGTTGATTTTCTAGCTTTGCAGCTTCAGCATTCTTCTGGTTCTGAGTCATCTCACTCTGGATATCTTGACCCTCTGCGTCCGCCGAGTCAGAGCTGCTTCCACTGCCAGAAATAAAGGAAGAAATATTAACGGACTGTTCAGAGATGGTGAGTGGATACATCGAAAGTGTATCCTCCTCAACCTTCTTGATGTACTCGTTTGCGCCATTTGCCAGCGCCAGAATTGCTGCAATACCAATAATGCCAATAGAACCCGCAAACGCCGTCATAAGCGTGCGGCCCTTTTTGGTCATGAGGTTATTAAACGAGAGACCCAGTGCAGTCAGAAGCGACATAGAGGTCTTGCGAGAAGGCTTGGCTTCTCGGCGGGCAACACTTGCAACGTCAAATGGATCTGAATCAGCAGTTTCCCGACCATCCGCCAGCTCAACAATACGCGTTGCATACTGGTGAGCAAGCTCTGGGTTGTGAGTAACCATAATAACCAGACGGTCCTGCGCCACTTCTTTGAGCAGGTCCATAACTTGTACAGAGGTTGAAGAGTCAAGAGCTCCTGTTGGCTCATCTGCCAGCAAAATCTCTGGATCGTTTACCAGGGCACGAGCAATAGCCACGCGCTGCATCTGTCCACCAGAAAGCTGATTTGGTCGCTTGTTTGCGTGCGCTTTAAGGCCAACCTTATCAAGCGCTTCAAGTGCACGTTCATGACGCTCTGCCTTAGGAACACCAGAAAGTGTCAATGCAAGCTCAACATTGCTGACTACACTTTGATGCGGAATAAGGTTATAGCTCTGAAATACAAAACCAATGCGATTATTTCTGTACGTATCCCAATCGCGCTCTTTGAACTTCTTAGTAGAAATGCCATCTACCAGCAAATCTCCTGAGTCAAAGCGATCAAGACCACCAATAACGTTGAGC
Organism: uncultured Atopobium sp.; assembly: GCA_900555335.1. Taxonomy (GTDB): domain Bacteria; phylum Actinomycetota; class Coriobacteriia; order Coriobacteriales; family Atopobiaceae; genus Lancefieldella. Next base: position 24,365 of record USKU01000006.1, read on the forward strand.
ATAGTAGTCTTACCCGAGCCCGAAGGACCAAGAATTGCCACAAACTCGTTATCTCTAAACGCAACGGAAATATGGTCCATTGCGGTTTGTTCAAATCCACCAGTGTTGTAACGCTTTGAAATACCTTTGAGCTCAAGCACAGGTTACTTCTTTCTTGTTGGGCTATCTGGAACGTGGAGTTGTACCGTTAGTTGATTGCATCTCCGTCAGCTGCATTTGCATCAGCTGCATTTGCGTCAGCTGCATCTGTAACAGCGGCATCGGTCTTCTCGACAGCAGCTTTCTGAGCAGCTGCATCCTCTGCAAATGGATCAGCAGTGACGTCCTCAATAACCTTCTGCTGAGCCCAGCTTAAGCCATAGAACAAGCCAAAGAGCACCCAGAACCATGGCGCATAGAGCATGACAACCATCAAGAGGGCAAAAAGTCCTCGGAGAAGAGTCCAAGGGAGCACCACAATCAGGAAGAAAAAGAATGGCAGTACAAAGAGGATTGCTGCAAGCGTGCGCAGTACAACTGCCACTGTCTTAGTCAACGAGAAACCCGTATTGCGTGCAATAAGCAGACCTACCAGACCAGCAATACCAAAATACAGCATGATTGGCGCAACAAAATAGGAATAGAACAGCGGTGTAGAAGGGTCTTGAGGCAGCGTTTGCCTAAGAACCATCAAAACAATTCCCAAAACCGTTAAAACGCCAAGAAATGATGCGTTTCCAATAAAAGTCTTTTTCGTCATAGTTAACTCCTTTGAGAAGGGGTATTAAGTATAGTGTAACTAGTACCTTGTTCCCGACCTTGGCTGTTTCATACGCGAGATGTCGCTAAAACCGCTGCTCTCCATATGTCTCCGGGTCAAACGTTTTAATTAGAGGAGTTTTTCATGACTGATGCAGAACTCAAAGCAAGCGCTGAGGCGTTTGTTAACGAGCACTGGGAAGAAATTATTGAGGATATCCGCTACCTTGTGCAGGTAGAGTCCGTTGAGGACCTGTCTCTTGCAGAGCCAGGTAAACCTTGGGGCCCAAAGTCTTACGAGGCACTTCACCGCGGTCTTGAGATTGCAAAGCGTCTGGGCCTCGAGACTACGGACGTAGACGGCTACCTAGGCTTTGGTGACCTTCCTGGTGAGTCCGAGAAGTACCTTGCTACCATTGCCCACTCCGACATTGTTCCTCTGGGCAAGGGTTGGACGGTAGATCCGCTTGACGTTACCCGCCGCGAGGGCTTTATTCTGGGCCGTGGTGTCCTGGACGATAAGGGACCTCTGGCGCTCTCGCTCTGGGCAGCACACTACTTTGTTGAACAGGTCAAAAAGACTGGCAAGAAGCTCCCTTACACCCTGCGCGCCATTGTTGGTAACAACGAAGAAACTGGCATGGGCGATGTCCCTTATTACCTCTCCAAGTATCCAGAGCCAGCATTCTGCTTCACTCCAGACGCTGAGTTCCCACTTATTTGCGGCGAGAAGGGCGTGTACCACGCACAGTTCACTTCTCCAAAGATTGCTGGCGCATACAGCGAGAAGATCGTTGAGCTTGACGGCGGCACCGTACCTAACGCAATTCCAGGACTTGCAAGCGCACTTGTTCGCGCTGACGCTTCTACCTTGGCCGATACTGATTCGATCAAGGTTGAAGACGCAGGCGTTGAGGACGATGGCACTAAGCTTGCTCGCATTAACGCAACGGGTAAGGGTGGACACGCTTCCATTCCTGCAGGCACTGTCAACGCAATTGGCTTGCTTGTAACCTACCTGCTTGATAACAACATCTGCGGTGAGACTGAGCGCGACTTCCTAACCTTCTCGCAGCAGCTTTGCTCAACCACCGATGGCACCGGCACGGGCATCCAGAGTGCTGACGACAAGTTTGGTCCTCTGACCTGCATCTCTGGTACCATCCGTACTAAGGGTGATGTGTACGTACAGACTGTTGACTCTCGCTATCCTACTTCTACTACTGGCGAGGCAATTACTGCTCGTATGACAGAACTGGGCGCTGAGCATGGTTGCTCCTTTGAGGTACTCTCCGACGCTGTTCCTTTCTACATTGACCCAAGCTCTCCTGAAATTACTACCCTTCTTGATACGTTCCATGAGTACACAGGAAGCAATGAGCAGGCGTTTGTTATCGGTGGCGGCACCTATGCACGTCACTTTAAGCGTGCCGTTGCCTTTGGTCCTTATGACAGCAAAGCTGCAAAAGACCTGCCTGAGTGGGTTGGCATGGAGCACGGCCCTGACGAGGGAATCTCTGAGGAATGGCTCAAGCGTGCTCTTAAGATCTACATTGTCAGCATTGCTCGCCTAATGCAGCTTGATCTGTAAATTAATTAAACAGCAGAAACGCTAAAACAAAGCCTCTGTATTCCATTTGATTTGACTGCCTCCTATTTCTCGTGTCCAAGAAATGGGAGGCAGTTCATTGGATACAGAGGCTTTTTGCAAGCAATTATTTACTACGCTGCACCTAGGAAGTAAATTTCTTCCACAAGCGTAGACCATAGCTATTAGGAAGTCCTGCCTCAATACGAACAGCCAAGTACCATCCCGTGGCGTTATAAACCAACTCAAAGATATCTTGGCTGGTTACAGCAGGAATACCCTGCGTTAATGCCGTAAAGATAATTCTTGCTACGTCAAATAGAACAATAATTCCTACAGCAAGAATATACGGTCTAATAAATCGGGCATCGTTTGAGCCCTTTAGAACTAAAAGACCTGCAATAAGAGAAAATGCCGCACCTAACGTCACCAAGAAAATAGTAAGGATTCCCTGTTGAGCTAAGAATTGATTAACGGTTGTCAAAGCAGGCAGATTTACAACCCTAGAAAAATCATGCAATCCAAGCAAAATTAGTACCAGAAAAAGAGCGATGCCACTAAACGCAATGGATACCAGCGCAAACAAGTGAAGAACTCGCTGGTGACGAGAGCGCCAATACGTAGTTCCCACAACGCCTTGGTCATGCTCTTTCTTAACTTTATCCGCAAGATTAGAGCAAATTACCACGTATACAATGGTGTTGAGCTGGATGAACGGATCCAGGATAATCAAGTCTCCTCTACCCCAAGCCCACAAAATTCCTACCAGAATAATCAAGCCAATCAGATAGCAAAGAAATCTGTATGGTTCAACTTTTGATGAGTCTTTGGCTGCACGTAATCCAAGTACCGAGGTTACAACCTGCAGCACACCAATTAGCAATACAAACACGTAGCCTAGAAGCACGTTATTACTGAACGTAAAATACACACCGCTGAACTCAAGCTGTTCCAAAGGAATGGCAGGCTGTAAGCCCATAACAGTTGCAAAAAGAGACGCCGATGTAGTCAAGACATCTGCTGCTCCCAAGATAATCAAAACAATTGAAACAATGCGCAAGATATGTTGAGCAGGAGTTCTAGGGACAGTGGCCTTAACTCGATCAGATGCAGGGCGGTTCAGTGGCTGATCCTCATCAACTACAAGGATTTTCTCGGCACGCTCTGCTACTTCAGAAACGTTTTCTGCCAGCTCAGATGATGCCTCGGTGACCTTTTTAGAAAGCTCGCCTACTTTTGAATTTTCAGCCAGCTTGG
>USKU01000007.1 GCA_900555335.1 uncultured Atopobium sp.
ACCAGCATCTAAAGCCAGAGCCAAAGTAGAGACCCTTGTTACCTACGGTAAATTGACCATGAGGGGTCCACATGCCTGGTGCTCCTGTAGTGCACTGCCATTCGTACCAAACAACCCAGTTGCCGTGTGAACCCCTGTATACAGCAAAGCGATTGCCAGTAGTATCAATCTGAATGAGCCAGTTAGTAGCACTGTAATAGTTCTGTGCATAACGATACATATCAGGGTAGTAGCAAGGTTGCTCCTCCATGGCGCCATCAGCCGCTGACCAATACAGTTTTCCACCCCAGGTTACATAACCAGTTTGCATGGAACCATTATTACTGAGATAGTAGTCCTTGCCGTTATCTTTAATCCATCCGGTTTTCATCTTGCCGTCAGAATCAAGGAAGTACCAACTGCCCTTTGAATTAATCCAACCAGTTTGTTTTTCTCCGTTGGAATTAAAATAGTACCAAGTTCCATGAATATTAAGCCATCCATCTGCTGGTGCACCATTAGAAAGATAGTAAAAATCTTTACTATTTTCTTTTATCCATCCCGTCTTAATTTTATGGTCGGAGCCAACGTTTACAGTCAAGCCAGGAAGATGTACCGTTCCTGTTGGCTGTGAACCGTCATCTGTAGAGAAGACTCCTTCGGGAGAAATGAATCCAGTCAGTACTCCGTCTGGACCTGCCCAACGTTTTACGCCATTTGAAAGAGTAACCCATTCATTTTTTGCTAGACCATAGCTTTTATCAAAGTAGTAGTTCTTTCCATCAATTGAATGCTCTCCAACGTATGCGGCATGGTCAATTGAAGATGGATTAAAATACCAGGTCTTATTGCCAGGAGTAGTAAACCATCCAGAGACAAGCGCGCCGCTAGATTGAGCCCAGGACAAATTTCCGTCTGGTAGGGACACCCAATTACTTGAAGTCATACCAGCATTTTCATCAACGTAATATGAACCGCTAGGAAGTTGGAAAAGTCCAGTTTTCATGCGATGAATTGAGTCTTCTGAATCAAAGTAAAACCATTTACCATTTGGGAAATGTTTCCAACCTGAATAGAATGAGCCATAAGAATCTACCCAAGACCATGAACCATCATCATTGTGAATCCAACTATTTCTAAGGATTCCATAGTTTTCATCGAAATGATAATATGTGCCGTCAATTTCGACGTTGCCAATAAGCGCTGGATGCTGTGGAACAGATGGATCAAAGTACCAAGTTCTACCATTTGGTGTGTTAAACCAACCAGAGGCAAGAGCGCCATTTTTTTGAGCCCAAGCCCACTCACGAGTTGGTAGTTGAATCCAACTGTTAGAAATCATACCTGCATATTCATCAATGTAATATGAGGTACCAGAAACCTGAATTGTTCCAATTAACATACGATGACGAGGTTCTTCTGGATCAAAATAGAACCACTTGCCGTTAGGCATATGCTTCCATCCAGAATAGTAAGTACCATCTTCAGTTGCCCATGACCAAGAACTTGCTGAACGATATACCCATCCATTTGTTACAAGTCCGTTTGTTGAATCAAAGTAGTAAAACTTACCATCAATTTCAACTTCACCGAAGATTGCCTTATGCTGCGGGTCAGTTGGATCAAAATACCAAGTTTTTCCATTAGGTGTTGTGTACAAACCCTTGACTGCATTACCAGCAGCGTCTACATAGTGCCAACCAGAATCATCTTTGATCCACTGGCTTGTGACAAGTGTTCCATCTTCTCTGTAATAGTGGAATTGGCCGTTTTCTTGTCTCCATCCAGAAGACTGAGGGGTTGGCGAAGTATTCTCTGTTGGAACAGCAGGTGTCTGGTCTGTTGTTGGAGTTGTTGTTGGCGCTGCAGGTGAGGTAGGCTGAGAGTTTTCAGGTGCTGTAGGAGAAGTATTTTCAGATGTTGCAGTAGTTTCAGTTGTTACAGCAGGGGCATTTACTGCGGTTGTATCAGTAGTCTCTGCAAGAGCAGGAGCAGCGTGGAGTCCACAAAGTAGAGCTGCACTCAACGAAGCAACTGTAATGAGCTTCTGCATTGAAGGCCTGCTGGACAAACATGTCTTCTTTTTCATGGGCATATCCTTTTTTGAAGGGATAACTTTCTACATAAATAATAGTTTGATATGTCTGTTATTGTTCTCGTAAATTAATCCTATACAAATTCTCTATCTTCTATGAAAAAATGCTCAACTAATGAGATAAAAATCGTTTAATAGCAGATATATCCATAAATAAATGCTGGAAAACAGCTTGATTACCTGTGGCTCTTCCGGTAGATGGTGTGAAAATCTCCATGAGTGGTTTCTCGCCACATAAGTTGTTGATTAAGGTTATTATATTCCACGTGGCGAAACGTCACGGTATCGCGCTCCACAGGCGCAGTTTTGCCCTGCGGGGCTAAGAAAGAAAGGCACGAAATGGCTCAGGGTACTGTAAAGTGGTTTAATCCAGACAAGGGTTACGGCTTCATCTCTCGTGAGGATGGCGACGATCTGTTCGTACACTTCTCCGAGATTCAGATGGACGGTTTCAAGACTCTCGATGAGGGTCAGCCTGTCGAGTTTGAGATTACCACCGGCCAGAACGGTAAGCTCCAGGCTTCTAGCGTCCACAAGATCTAGTACTTGCGAACACTACCATCAAAAGGAGACCTTCGGGTCTCCTTTTTTGTTACATCGCTATTTATACAGTTGCAGTAACCAAGAGCTTTAATACCAGTGCTTGATGGTAAGGTCAGCAAGTTCAGAGAGTTTCTCGATATCTTGATGTTCATCATCACAATTAACAGCACAGGTGATAAGACCAACAGAATTTCCTGTCTGAAGCGCTAGTGGGATGTCTTCAAACAGAATTGTTTTCTCGGCTGTAGCATTAAGACGTTTAAGCACCTCAAGATACAGATGAGGTTCATCTTTTGCAGATCCAACATCTGCTGCAAACACCTGAGTATCAAACAGAGTGGATAGATGTAAACGAGGCTCAAGAAGAGCAAGAAGCTCCGGCTCGTTGACAGTTGCCAATGCAGTAGGGATGTCTTTTTCTTGTAACTTGCCAATAAAATCAACAACACCAGGTCGAAGCTGCACGGAGTTTACAAAGAAGCTTTTACTAAGCTCTTTCCACTCGGCAACAATCTCTTCTGGATCCTCCTTTAGCCCATAGGTGGCAATTGCCCATTCGGCTCCCTTTTCAAATCCAAGAGGGGAGAGAATCTTACCAATTTCTGGAGTGTAAGGGATTCCTCGCGACTCAAAAAACTCCTGGTCAACAAGCTTCCAAATATGATGCGTGTGAGCAATAGTGCCATCAAAATCAAAGATTGCTGCTTCAAAATCTGTTGCAAGAATATCTTCAAGTGTCGAGAAAATCACAGTGTTCCAATCAAGTTGCGGTGAGCTTGTGTTTTTTATTGTTGACGTGCCAGTCTAGTGTAAACTTTTAGCAAGTATGAAGAGGAGTAAACCAATACTTTTCGGAGGACCGCATGAAACGCAGCTTATTTAATACTCGCGGTAAATTGCTTGCTATTTTGTTCTTTGTTGTCGCAGCATTGTTTGCAACAACAGTTCAAAACGCATATGCAACTACCTACACCACAATGGATGCCCAAGGAAACATTATCCAGAGTGAATCGCTAAAAGATGCCGTAGCACTTGCTCGTGCAACTGGCAGACCTATTGCGCTTGACCCAGGTCACAGTGATGGCCTTGAAGGCAGAGATCCAGGTGCTACCTACTTTGGACTCAAAGAGGGAGATCTGGCTTGGGCAACTGCCATGTATGCCAAGAAGTATCTGGAAAAATGGGGTGTACAGGTTGTTGTTGTTCGTGGAGAACACGAGGATCCATCGATCAAGACGCGCGTACAGCGTGCTGTTGACGCAAACGCTTGTGCCATCATCTCGCTTCACTACAATGCCGGCCCTGCATCTGCAACGGGCTCAGAGGTACTTGTTCCTCATAAGGTAAGCTACAACTATGATCTTTATCTCTCCGGTCAAATTTTTGCCGGCAAGGTTAACTATTACCTCAGAAATAAAGTTGGTATTGTTACCCGCGGTGACGGCGCAACAGAACGTGGCTACAACGACCAATACGGAACAGACTATTACGAGAATGGCGATGAGTCCGATTATTACGGTATTGTCCGCTATGCTCGTCAAAAGGGAATTCTTGGCGTAATTATTGAGCATCAATTCATCTCTAATCCAGCACATGCTGCTGAGTTTAAAGACCTTGGCGATAATTCCAAGGTTGACTATATTGGCTGGGCAGATGCATGGGCAATTTGGGAGATGTATCACTCCGATACCTGGTGGAGCATGAGCAGCATTTCTGCTGTTCAGCAAGGTAATAAAGTAACAGTCAAACCTGTTTTAACTGGTGTTGTCACAGGAGCAACCTTTACCTTTGGCTATACAGCTCCAGATGGTTCTTGGACAACTGTTGCATACAAGACCACTGATACCTCAATTTCTTTTGTTCCTCCTATGACTGGTAATTACGTTTTGTACCTCAAGGCCATTTCATCTGATGGACAGGAAATTACGCGTCAGATGAACTTTGAAGCAACTGAAGGCGCAGTTACCGGTTGGAAGCAAGTTGCTAACGGATGGATGTATACCGATGACAATGGCTTCAGGTATACAAATCGTTGGCTCAATGACGCTGACGGCTGGCACTACTTTGGCGCTCAAGGAATTGCAGCTTCTGGTTGGATCACTACTGCTGATGGTAAGACGTTCTATGCTGATCCATCATCTACTCATAACGCTGTAAAGCTTGGTCAATTTACAGTACAGAATAGAGATTATTACGCCGATACCAGCACTGGAGTCATTAAAGATGGCTGGGTAAATTATGGTGATGGCAATTGGGCTTGGGCCAACCCAGACGGTTCTCTCTACGCTGGTTGGAAGCTTCTTCCAAACGGTAAGTGGTTCTACTTTGACGTCAACAACAACTATCACGCAAGCTTTGGTCTTATGTCTGATGGAGATCAGAAGTACTACGTTGATCGCGATCGCGGTTTGCTTTATGGCGGCTGGATTAGCCTTGCTGATGGCAATTGGGCATGGGCTAATACAGACGGCTCACTCTACGCTGGCTGGAAACATTTGCCTAATGGTAAATGGTTCTACTTTGATGAAAGTGCAGAATATCCACTGCTCAAGACAGGTGTCTTCACTATTTCTAGTGGCTCTTATTACGTTGACGTAAATAAGGGAATGACCTCTAACGATTGGGTTCAGTTGCCAAATAACAGCTGGGCTTGGGCCCAGTTAAGCGGTGCTTTGGCTTCTGGTTGGTTTAATACTCCAAATGGCAAGACTTGGTACTTTGACCCAACAACTAATGAGCACGCTGCACTCATCGGTCTGCAAGTAATCAATGGCTCATACTATTACTTTGATTTGGGCTATGGTCTGCTGCGCAATCAAGACATTACGCTTCCAGACGGTCGAACTGTTCATGCAGATGCAAGTGGTGTCCTTAACATCAAGCCTACTGATACCAATAACGGTAGAGGTGGAAACGTTGACGGCAATAACGGTGGAGATAATAGAGACGCTAACAACACGCCTGCTGATGACGGTTCTCCAATTGAGCCAACTCGCGGTAATTTCTCTGATCGCACTAGCGTTCTTGGAGCACCTCTTGTCACAAAAGAGGACCTTCAGCGAGATTTCAACAAGCGCGTAGGTTCTGCTTATCCAGCTGTCTATGCCGAGAAAGGCGCTGCAACAGGAGCTGATTTTGTAAACCAGCTATGGCAGGCTGCAATTGACGAGGGAGTTCGTCCAGAGCTCCTCTATGCGCAGGTCATGATTGAGACAGGTAATCTTCGTTTTGGTGGTGCTGTCCTCCCTGAGCAGTGCAACTTTGGTGGTATGGGAGCAACTGGAAATGGTAAGCGCGGACTCTCGTTTGATACCGTTCTTAAGGGACTACGTGCACAGGCTTTGCACCTTCGTGCATACGCAGGTTATGAGCCACTGACCGTTGATCCAAGCAAAGCTCAAGAGGTCGACAAGCGCTACGGAGCATGGATTCTTGCTAGGAAGGCAAACATTATCCGCAAGCTTGCTGGAACGTGGGCAATGGACAAGAACTATGCGGTAAAGCTTGTTCGCGTAATGAATGAGCTGTAAAAGCCACAGCACATTGTGCAAAAGGAGTTCCGAGAAATCGGAACTCCTTTTTTATGCCAATTCTTTGTGAGTTTGAGTTGAGTTGTTTTATCTGTCAGGCTCTCCTTCAATGGAGTTGAGCATGTCAAAGTAGACATCATCTTTAGTCATTATTCCTAGGTTCATCATGAAGTTCTTGGCCACACTAAAAAGCTCTGCATCAAGCGAGGCTCGCGTACCATCCAAGAAAATAGTAGAGACTTCATCTGTCGGAGCAACAGGAATTTGATTTTCTATGAGCGTGGCGTAAATCTCATCATCGTTCATATCTTCGCAGCTAAACTCAGGCTCACTTTGCGCGAGAATTGCTGTCTCGGTACCAATAATAAACGTAGCTCCTGGTAAGAACTTCAAGGCAAACTGATAGCAAGCTTGGGCGGCTTTCAGATGTCTGAGTCTCCATTGGAAGAATGCCATGCGATAATAGCCAAATCCAATACTCTCGGGGTCATGGGCAAGCAGCAGGAGCTTCTTGAGCTCATCTGCTGCAGCTGCAATATCTAGCGACTCTTCAAGACAGTGGGAGAGGTGTAGCCTTGCACTCATGCTAAGAGGAGCAATCTCAACAGCCCTTCTCGCGTGCTGAAGAGCACTTTGAGTTTGTCCCTGGAGCGTCTGAGCAATAGATATCAGAAGGTGTGCTTCAAAGTAAGACATAGGAGCTAGACGAGTGTTTTTCTCGGGATTAGAGAGAATTCTGTTGTAGAGCACTCGATCGACGTAATTCATAAATACGCGCCACTGAGTGGTGGTTGTATCTGTGTAGGTGTTATTGCCATCAACGGAGTCCAGCGCTTCACGTAGGAGCAGTTCTGCGTCTTGATAGTTTTTCTCGCCAATAAGACGCTGAGCCTTGGTAACCGCTAAGGAAAGAACGCCTCCGTCAACAAACTCTTCTGAAATAGCCTCAAAGTCATCTTCTGCAAGCGTGCCCTTAATAAAGCGAGAAACCACGCGTTCTCCCGCTGCTCGCACCGTAGGATCGGTAGAGTTTGCGGTATACGACAAGATAGTGCGGACGTTTTCTTCTGTAGAAGAAGAGAGGTTGCGCAAAATTTTGGTGATAATTTCTTCTCGCGCCTGACCTTCATCAATAGAAAGCCCCGACACTTCATCGGTGCCTAGTGCGTGAGCTGCGACGCTATCAAGGCGTTTTTGAGAAGACTCAACAAAATCGTACCTACTGGGTGGACAGAAAATCTCATCATCTAAGGTAAAGAGTGGATGAACTGCATGAAGAATGCCATCTGCCTCGTCGATTTGCGCGTTCCAGAGCTGATAGACAGAAAGCGGATTAGTATCTTCTGTAATGTTTGTATCTTCAAATTGCTTGCGAGTAATGTGGAACGAGAAAAGACAGGCATGCAGCTTGTTTGTATTGCATATGCCAGAGAGCCATACCTCGTTAATCCTCTTCGAGCTTCTAAAAGCACTTGCGGTGATGAGCATACCAAGGTGTAAGTTGTAAGCGGTTGCCGCACGGTTGAGGTCATCAAAGGTTGCTTCCTTGATACTTCCATCTGCGCCAAGAAAGCTTCTTGGAAATTGCTCTGGAAGAGCCAGGTGTACCCTAAAGGCGGCAATTCCCTTGTGTACGTTGGTCCTAAACTCAGTGACAAGACGCTGAGATAGACGCAGACTTTCAATGTGTAGAGAGATGGCTTTGCGGACAACCCATTCGCCATCTTCTTGGGTGCTTTGAGTGGTGGCGCAGCGGGGGCGAGATTGCTTCATCATGGTAGAAACAATCTTTTGCTCAAAAGCAAGTAAGTCAAGTTCAGATGCCATATTTGCATCAAGAAAGTATCGCTCTGCAAAGAGGGCAGTGTTTAGTGCGCTTTCAATAGTAAGAAGCTGAATCTTCTGCTCATAGGAAAGTGTTTTTTGATTAGCGCGCAGATAAAAGAGGCCATTGGTACGCAGGCGTACCACACGGCAGGGGATAGTAATGTCTTGCGCATCGAGAACACCGGAATCTTTTAGTCGTTGGGCTAGATGCAGTTCAAAATCACTTGGCGGGATGGCAACAGATCCACCTTTTCGGTGAGAATCTTTCTCACGCAAAAATGCTGTAGTTACAAAATGTTTGAGCACTTCAAGAGGGGTAGTGGACTCTGTAAGCGTAAGAGAAAGCGCTTCAATATTGAGCTTTGTATGCCAACCAGTCTGATCAATAGAACCAACATGTTGATTATTTTGAGCAGCGTCTAGAGACTCATCAGGCAGAACGTCTGTATTGACGAGAGACGGATAGAGTTTTCCAAGCCTGTTTCTTCCAGGTTGCTTAGCTTCTGGATTATTTTCCTGACGAGTCATCATACACCTCCCAAGTTAGGCATACTGATTCATCTATAGTTAACTATATACCTTTGCTGGTGTACGACATTTCAGCTGTCAATAGTTAATTCGGCAGGCGAGAAGAAAATGTCATTGACTGGTTAGTTTTGCGCCATGAACGGTATACTCACATACGTAGATGATTGGATTGACATGGCAATAATGCAAAACGTAACTGATACAAACAAAGCACTGGTAGCTTTTGATGTAATTTCAGATCTGCAAAATCGCTCGCTTATTATTTTTGACTTTGATGGGACTATGGCAGACACGTTGCCCACCATTGTTTCTACCGCGAAGATGGCAATGACAGACTGCGGTCACACAGACTTTATAGAATCAGACCTTAAAAAGCTTGTAGGACCACCGTTTCCTTATGCGTTTGAGCTGGTCTTTGGCTTAAGCCATGAGGACGCTGCTGCGGTTACTAAGCGTTACCGAGAGCTTTATGTAACTACAGGAAAATGGCCACTCTTTGAGGGCATGAGAGACCTCATTGATGACCTTCATGCCGCCGGTAAAAAGGTTGCGGTAGCAAGCTCAAAGAATCAACCCATGCTAGAGATGGGACTTAGGGACAACAATCTTATTGGTGTTGTTGATACCTATGCTGGAAGAATAGATGAGGCAGCAACTGATAAAATCACTGCTATCGCCCACGTTATGCGCCAGCTTGGCTTCGATGCTTCTGAAAGCGTCATGATTGGCGACCGTCGTTTTGATATGGAAGCAGCATTCCCAAATAAGATTCCGTGCATTGGCGTTTTGTATGGAAAAACTACCAATAAACAGGAGCTTATTGATGCAGGAGCGGTTGCAATTGTAGATACGGTAGAAGACCTACACCACGTTCTTCTCGCCTAAGAATCGTTGCATACACAAAAACGCCTTGTCGCTAAGATGACAAGGCGTTTTGCGTTTTACGTGTCAGACGTTACTCAAGCTCAAAAGCTCCGGTATAGAGCTGGTAGTACGTCCCTCGCTTGGCGAGAAGTTCGTCGTGTGTACCGCGCTCAATAATGCGACCGTGGTCAAGAACGACAATGACATCTGCATTTCTAACCGTAGAAAGACGGTGAGCAATAACAAAGGTGGTGCGGTCGTACATCAGAGCGTCCATACCACGCTGGACAATTGCCTCAGTACGCGTGTCAATGCTGGAGGTAGCCTCGTCCAGAATCATGACTGGTGGATCTGCGACTGCTGCGCGAGCAATGGAGATGAGCTGGCGCTGTCCTTGGGAGAGAGCACTACCGTTGTCCTTGAGCATGGTGTGGTAACCCTCTGGAAGACGTTTGATAAAGTCATCGGCACCAGCAAGTTTTGCGGCCTTTACGCAGTCCTCATCAGTAGCATCAAGACGGCCGTAGCGGATGTTATCCAAGACGGTACCTGTAAAGAGGTTGACGTCTTGCAGAACAATACCGAGAGCACGACGAAGAGCGCTCTTTCTAATCTTGTTAATGTTGATGCCGTCATAGCGAATCTTGCCGTCTTCAATGTCATAGAAGCGGTTGAGCAGGTTAGTAATGGTTGTTTTACCAGCGCCTGTTGCGCCAACAAAGGCAACCTTCTGACCAGGTTTTGCATAAAGAGAAATATCATGCAACACGGTGTGGCCAGGCTCGTAGCCAAAGTCAACATCAAAGAGACGAACGTCTCCCTTAACAGGGGTGTAAGTAACCGTGCCGTCACTGTGTGGATACTTCCAAGCCCAGTAACCGGTGCGGTACTCAGCTTCCTGAACTTTACCGTCAATGGTTTCTGCGTTGACTAACTTAACGTAACCTTCATCAGTCTCTGCTGGTTCATCAAGTAGCTCAAAAACTCGATTAGCACCAGCGATACCCATAACAACAGAGTTAATCTGACTAGAAATCTGGTTGATCTGAGCGGAGAACTGACGTGTCATGTTGAGGAAGGGGACAGCTACAGCAATGGTGAAAGGTAGTCCAGATAAAGAAACGTTTTGAATGTTCAGAGTAATAAACACACCAGAAACTACAGCAACTACAACGTACATAATGTTGCCCAGATTGTTGAGGATAGGCATAAGCGTGTTGGCATAAAGATTTGCATTTCTTGCAACAACCATCAGCTCATCGTTGATTTTGTCAAATGATTCAATAGTTTCTGCCTCATGACTAAAGACCTTAACGACCTTCTCGCCATTCATCATTTCCTGAATGTGACCCTCAACATCTGCGGTAGTCTTCTGAGTCTTAACAAAGTTCTTTGCGGACTTACCACCAAGGGTTTTAGTAGCAAGGCCCATCAAAGAGAATCCAAACAGAACAACCATGGCCATAAGTGCACTGTAGTAAAACATGATGAATACTACTGCGATGATAACCACAGAGGTAAAGAGGAGGTTTGGAAGACTGGTGCCAATCATCTGGCGCATTGCGTCAATATCATTGGTGTAATAACTCATAACGTCACCATTGAGGTGCGTATCAAAATACCTAATAGGCAAGTCCTGCATGTGCGAAAACATCTTTGAACGCCATTTTTGCAGAGCTCCCTGGGTGACAATAGCCATACCCTGGGTAGAGATGATATTTGCAAGAAGTCCAATGACGTAGAAGGTGGCGAGAAGAGCCACGTTCTGGAAGACTAAGCCTTCAGCAGAACTCCAGTCACCAGTATCAATAAAGCTAGAGATGATAGAGAGGATTCGCTCTAAGAAAACACTTGGGAGTGACTGCATAATTGCCTGGATAACAGCACCAAGGAGTGCTACAGGGAGAAGGACAGGGTAGAACTCCCAGAGCATTTTAATGGTACGGGTAAGAATTTTTCCTACGGGAAGCTTTGGCCTTGTGCCATTTGTTTCTGTTGTCCTACTCATGAGAAGTCACCTCACCTTCCTGAGACTGATTTTCATCAACACTTTGCTTGTTCTGTGAGAAGTACACTTCGCGATAGATTGGGTTATCTTTCAGGAGTTCTTTGTGCGTGCCAATTGCGTTAATGCGACCGTTATCCAGAACAATAATCTTGTCAGATTCTTCGATACTGGAAGTACGCTGAGCAATGATGATCTTGGTGGTATCAGGCAAGAAATCTTTAAGACCAGCGCGAATTAAAGAATCTGTCTTTGTATCAACAGCACTGGTAGAGTCATCAAGAATAAGTACTTTTGGGCGCCTAAGCAGTGCGCGCGCAATACAGAGTCTTTGCTTTTGACCGCCAGAAACGTTGTTGCCACCCTGCTCAATATGAGTCTCATATTTATCAGGGAAGGTTTGAACAAAGCTATCAGCCTGAGCAAGACGAGCTGCCTCAAGAATCTCTTCATCGGTGGCGTCAGGGTTACCCCACAGGAGATTCTCTTTGATAGTACCGCTAAAGAGAACGTTTTTCTGAAGAACCATGGCAACAGCACCACGAAGAGTGTCAATGTCATAGTCTTTGACATTGTGTCCACCAACAGAAACGCTACCAGCGGTTACATCGTATAGTCGAGGAATGAGCTGCACCAGCGTGGACTTTGCAGAACCGGTACCACCGATGATACCGATGACCTCACCAGAGTTGATGTGAAGATCTACACCAGACAGGGCTTCTCGACCCTCTGGACCGGAATAGGAGAATCCAACGTTCTCAAAATCAATGGATCCGTCTGTAACCTCGGTCAGAGGATTTTCTGGGTTGTTAATAGTGGAAGTTGCAAGAAGTACCTCACAGATGCGGCGAGCACCTTCTTCTGCAATGATGATCATGGCAAAGACAAAGGAAAGCATCATGAGTGACATAAGCATCATAAAGCCATACGTAATAAGCGAAGAAAGCTGTCCAACGCCAAATGCAGTTCCCTGAGAAGAAACAATCAGATACGAGCCAAAGTACAGAATGAAGACAAACAGCACGTAAATAGTGAAGTTCATAAATGGAGAGTTCAGAGCCATGAGCCTCTCGGCTGCTGTAAAATCTTCGCGCAGCTCTTCTGAAGCCTTATCGAATTTCTGACGCTCAAAGTTTTCATTTACAAATGACTTAACAACGCGGATACCAGCCAAGTTTTCTTCAGCGGATTCGTTGAGCGCATCGTATCTCTTAAATACCTTTTTAAAAATAGGAATGACTCTAGAAATAATGAAGTAGAGACCAATTCCTAGAAGAGGCATGACGGCAACAAAAATAATGGCAAGCCAGCCACCCATGATAAAGCCAGCAATAAACGCTGCAATAAACATAAATGGAGCACGAACGGCCATGCGGATGAGCATCATAAATGCCATTTGTACGTTAGAAATATCCGTAGTAAGGCGTGTTACTAACGATGACGAAGAGAATGCATCAATAGTGGTAAACGAGAAATTTTGGATATTACGGAACATATCACGGCGAAGATTGCGCGCAAAGCCCGTGGATGCTTTGGCAACAGAAATACCGGATAGTGTTCCAAACAGCAGCGACAGCATTGCCATAGCAGCAAGAACAGCTCCAGACTGAATGACAGCGTTTAGTTCTGCCCCTGTGCGAAGCGTATCAACAAGATTAGCTGTTCTAAAAGGAATAAGAATTTCTAAGATGGTCTCAATTAACACAAAGAGAGGAGTGAGGATAGTGTCTCTTTTGAACTCGCCGATACTCTTTGAAAGCACTAAAGCAATCTCTTTAATGGAAAGATTACTGACATCTACAATACCTGTCAGGGTAGAGGGAGCCAAGGTAGTATCTGCTTCAGATGATTCAACCATGTTTTCAAGTTCTTCAGTTGAAGTTACTTCTTCTGACATGCTGTTTCTCCCTTCTCATCTCTGTTAATTGTGTCCCAATGTTCAACTAAACGATCTAGATATGCGCAGAATGTAACTTTTTCTTCATCTGAAAGAACCGACAAAGCCTGTGCTTCAAATGACTCGATGGCCTCTTGAGCTTCTTTTGCTTGTTTTCGACCTTCTTTTGTCAAAGAAAGAAGTGTTTGTCTGCGATCTTTGTCTACGCGTGTACGTTCAACAAGACCTTTTGCTTCAAGTTTGCTCACCATTTCTGAAAGAGATGCAGAGGTATTCTTTGTCTTGGCGAGAAGATCTTTTTGTGTCATATCTCCATCACGATAGAGTGCAGTCAAAATAAATTGTTGACCGCCGCGGCATCCGCGCGTGATGTAGAGATAATGACCTAGATGGCCAAGATTGCGAATAATACGCATTTCTTGAGTAGGTAAGGTAGGTGCTTGATGCATGAGTACCTCCCATAACAGAAATAATTCTTGTTAGGTATTTTACTCAAAATTTTTTAGATAGCAAGGTACTTAACAATTAAGTACCGAAGTTTTATTATCTCGAAATAAAAGCACGTAATTAAGCTAATCTATTGCTGTCTTTGTTAAAAATATGCAAGATTTGCGAGTATTCTTCTCACTACTGCGCAAGGAGATACCTTAGGGACATTATGAGGACATCCGGGAATGAAGAGGAGTCGAGCGGTTGGAATTGCCTCAGCAATACGACGAGTTTCTTCTGGGAATATCTCATCATATTCACCAGCCATAACAACTGTAGGAATAGAAATTTGTCCAAGGGATGCAGGATCAATATGAGGATTGTCCACCATCAGCTCAAGATGTTCTGCTATGCGGGCTGCCTCAGTTGGCGTGGGAACGGGATAGCCATCTTCTAAAGTGGCACCTTCCCAGCCTTCGGCAGCCCATCTTTTATTTCCTTCAATACTTTCATATAACCAGGACATATCGCCTAGTGTATCTGGTTCAAGATTTGCACCGATAGATACAAGAGAAGCAACAATGTCTGAATAATCGCGTGCTAAAAGAAGTCCTAGGATAGCGCCATCAGAAAAGCCCACAATATGAGCAGACGCAACACCAAGCCGCTTTAGGACAACGTATGCATCTTCTGCCATCTGTTCGTAGGTAAAGGCGGCTGTTCCTCGAGTGCTTAAACCCTGATCTCTCGAATCAATACCTATTGCGGTGTAACCTTGGTTACACACTTCATCAATGATGGTGCCAAAGATGCCATGCTCTTCTCCATTTCCGTGGAGAAAAACAATGGGTGCAGCATTGGTACCGTTAGTAACAGACGCCAAATAAGCCGCAGTTGAAGCGAGGTCTTCACAGGGTTTCTCGCCAGCAGGGGAGCTGGGAGCGTAGACAAACGTTGCAATCTCCGCACCGTCATCAAGCAACACCTGAAGATGGCTCTTCAGGTGTGCTGTTGGTTTGCTATAGGGTTTTGGACGATAGACAGGTGGGAACTCGACCACGTATGCTCCTAGCTGCTTGTTTTAGCTCTTCTGGCTTGGATGTGCTTTGAAGAAGTCAAAGCGAGGAGGAAGTTCTTCAAGCTGGTGCTCTTCCGCACTCTGACCAAGCTTTGCGGCAAGCTCTTTTGGTCCCATAAAAGCATTCTCCCAAGAGAAGAACTCCTCATGTGGGAAGTTGAGAGCATCTGCAATACGCTCACAGCCTTCTGGAACAGCTGGGTGCATGAGCAGTGTGATGGTCTTGAGTGCATAGAATGCATCAGCAAGTGCCTGGTCATAGGCCTCGTCATTGCCCTGAGCGGCCTTGGAAGCCTCGCCCCAACGCTTGTTTTCTGCGCGAGCGTACTCATCAACAGCGGCAAGTGCAGAATGTGCGTCAAAGCCGTATGCAAGCTGCTCATACTTCAGCAGCACCTCTTGAGCAACATTGATAACTTCCTGGTGAGGCTCACTGACAGGCAGGTGACCGCCACAGGCATTAGCAGCACCATACAGGCAGCTACGAGCCATGCGGTTAAAGATGTTAGTGAGAAATGCTGACTCCTTGAGCGCTGGATCAACAACGCGAGGGTCATCTTTTACCAGAAGATCTGGCTCGCCGTCTTTGCCCTTCCTGGATACAGAGGTGTCAAAAGCCTTTGGCGAGAAGGACACAGCGCGCTGATCAAGGCCAAGCGAGAGCCAGTGAGCACGGAGCTGCTCTGGAGTGTAGAACTCAAGAAGCTCTTCAGCCATTGGAGGCTTGATAGCACCAGAGCTGGAAGCCTTCTTATTCATAAAGAGAATGTGGTAGTTAGCAACGGGAGTATCGGTGATAAGACCCCAATCAAGTGCATCCCACAGCGGGTTCTGGACAATGCAGTAGAAGAAGATGTTGTCCTGGCCAATAAACTGGTAGACAGCGGCATCATCGCTGCACCACCAATCGCGCCACTCGTCAGAAGAGTAGCGGCTACCGCCATTGTTGGCGTCTTCAGAAAGAGCAGCACGGGTGAAGGTAATAGGAGCCCAGAGAGACTCAGTCCAGACCCAGATGGTCAGGTCTTTGAGATCTTCAATGTCTGGAGACTTAAGGCCCCAAGAAATATTGCCTGTCATGCGGTAAGGCAGGAGCGTCTTGCTTGTTCTAAAACGAATTCCAGCCTCTTTGAGTTTCTCGCGAGCTTCATCTCTATCTTGCCAGTTTTCAAAAACAACAGAGAAGGAAGAAGCGTTACCTTCTGGCTCAATGACATTATGAGCTGGGAGGGAAGAGGCAACGCCGTCAAAGTCTTGGCGGTAGGAATTTTGAATGTAGATAATAGGCTCGGTCAGAGTCTCTTGAACGGTAGAGGTAACAACTGAGCGAATCTGTGGGTTGTTCTTCCACTTTTCTACCAGGTTGTTTAGAAACTCTTTGTATTGTGGCAGGTCAAAGTACCAGCTTGGTGCAGGACGAAGCTCTGGCGTGGTGCCGGTGAGCTGCGAAACAGGGGCAATGAGCTCCTCTGGGTTGAACTGATGGCCTAGATCACATTCTTCTGCGTAAGCTTTCTCTGACTTACAACCCTTAATAGGACAGCGTCCATTGACCTGGCGGCCATTAAGGAATGTCTGTGCTTCGGTATCATAGAACTGCTTGGTTGAGAGCTTAGAGAGCTTACCGCGCTCATAGAGGCGGTGCATGATAGCATCTGCCATCTCTTCGTGGATCTTTGCTGCAGGCTCTAATGCGGAGCCACCGTAGAAATCAAGAGAGATGTTATAAGCGTCAAGAGCACTCTTTTGTAAGTTGTGGTTTTGATTGACGTAATCAAGAATAGTTCCTTCGTAGCTCTCTTCTTCAACCTTTTTGCGATAACCCTCCGCAATAGGTGAGCCATAGCAGTCAGTTCCCGAGATAAACAGAACGTTTTTCTGACCAATGCGATCTCTTAAGAAACGAGCAAAGAAATCTGCTGGGACAAAGACGCCCGCAATATGTCCAAAGTGGAGATTCTTATTACCGTAGGGCATACCACCAGTGATGACAGCGCGCTTAGGAAAATGTGGGCGGTTGTTCATGTCGTAGCTTTCGGCCATGGATACCTCGCAGTTGGAATTAGTAGATTACGCAAATTATCTTCTTATTCTAATCTTTTTTGATTCACTACACGAATAGATTCAGAACTCGATACTATAGTGAGTAGAAATTATGTAAGGAGAGTTTGTGGGAAGAAAAAAGCCAAAGACAAGCCTTGAGTTTGTTCTAAAGGATCCACCAAAGTCCGTGGTGACTCCTTTTCTTGTGGCTGACCTTGCGCTTCTGCTTATGTTTATGTGTCATATTCCGCTGTTGGTTATGGGAGAGCTCCCACCCAATGACATCCTTCCAGCCGTGTTGGGTCTTCTCGGAAGCATACTGGCAGGCGCTTTGATTTTGTTCTGGGTTATTCGCGTCAATAAACGAGACCTCAGATCGTTAGGTCTTCGAGTAAGCTCCTGGCCAGGATTTATGCGCGGAGTTACCTTTGGCTTTTTGATGGTGCTGTTTACCTTTGGCTCTATCATGCTCATTGAAGGCTTTAACTTTAACTTCAATGCTTCTTATAACATTTTTGCCGCTCTCTTTTTACTTGTGGCAACCCTTATTGAGTCTGCTGCAGAAGAAATATTGTTTAGAGGTTACCTACAAACTGGTGTTGCAGCTAAGAGTTCTTTCCCTGTAGCGCTTGTGCTTCAAGCAGTGCTCTTTACCGCAACGTATGGACTAACGCCTAACATCTCTATTGCCGCAGCAATCTCAGTCTTTTTGATGGGTATTCTTTATGGCTTGGTGTTTTGGCTTACCGATAATCTGCTCATGACCATTGCTATGCACTTTATCTGGAACTTTGTAACCGGCCCTATTCTGGGCATCTCGGTTACCACTACGCTTCTTCCTACCACGCTCTTAACAGCGTATCCTGCAGCATCTGAGTTTATCTCGGGTGGCGCCTACGGTATTGAAGCAAGCGTTGTTACCATTTTTGTATGCCTTGCTGCCTGCGCTATAGTAGGTTGGAAATGTTATAAGGCACAAGGCGAGAAGAACTAATGGCTTCAAACATGCTTCAGTCAATTGAGACTCTTTCAGTAGAGCCGGGAACACCGCTGCTGCTCCATGCATGCTGCGGTCCGTGCTCACTTGAACCTTTAAAACATCTGAGGGAAGAGGGCTTTGAGCCAACCATCTGCTGGACTAATCCTAATATTCAGCCTGTTGAGGAGCATGATAAGCGTCTTCAAACCTTACTTACGTGGGCTCAAGAAGAGGCTCATGTTGAGGTGATTGTGGCAGGAGATCCGCGAGAGCAGTGGGAGCGGGCTGTGGCCCCTCAGGGATTTGAGCGAGATCGTCGCTGTCGTGCTTGTTACGCAATCCGCTTGGCAGAGAGTTGTCGTGTGGCGGCTGAGCGCGGGTTTGAATACGTTTCTACAACACTGGCTGTCTCGCCCTATCAGCTCTTTGATGCGTGCGAGGATGAGCTGGTATCTATTGCGCATGCTCATGGACTGACGCCTGTATGGAGAGATTTCCGTCCGTATTACCCAGAGGCTACAAAAGAGTCTCGTGAGCTTGGTATGTATCGACAAAATTATTGCGGTTGCAGATATTCTGCGGCCGAGGCTCAGATAGAGCGTCATGAAGCTCGTGACGCAAGAAAGGCAGCACGTCATGCGAACTGACGATTTTGATTACAACCTTCCAGAAGAACGTATTGCACAAGCTCCTGCTGAGCCAAGGGACTCTTGTAGGCTTTTGGTCCTGCATAGAGAAAATGGCCGCATAGAGCACAAGCACTTCACCGATATTGTGGAGTATCTTGAGCCGGGCGATTTGGTTGTAGTTAACCAGACGCGCGTTATGCCAGCTCGCCTTGTAGGTAAAAAGCAAAATACGGGCGGCGTCTCAGAAACGCTGCTTTTAAAACGTCGAGAAGACATTGATGCTTTGGGCAGTGTATGGGAGTGTCTGGTAAATCCTGGTAAGCGTCTAAAGCCTGGCGCAGTAATTGAATACCGTGCAGGTGGCTTGCATGCTCCTGACTCAGCTCCTGTTGTGTTGACGGGCACCATTGTGGACTTTGTTGACGACAACAGGGGAGGTCGCCTGGTGCGTTTTGAAGCACAGGGAGATCGCACTCTTGACGAGGCTATTCATGAGGCGGGCCACGTTCCACTGCCTCCGTATATTACACAGTACGAGGGAGACCCAGAGAAGTACCAGACGGTCTACGCTATGCAGGACGAGCATTCTGCAGCAGCTCCTACCGCGGGTCTTCACTTTACTCCTGAGCTCATTGAAACCATCAAAGCAAAGGGCGTCCAGTGGGCATCTGTTGAGCTAGAGGTGGGTATTGATACCTTCAGGTTGGTAACAGAGGACGATCCTACTAAGCACGTCATTCATACTGAGCGCTACCACGTAGCTCCAGAAGTTGTAGAAGCAGTAAAGGCTACCAAAGCCACTGGTCATAAAGTTATTGCTATTGGTACCACCAGTGTTCGCTCGCTTGAGAGCGCCTGGGATAGTAAGATTCCTGCAGGTGAGCCTCCTGTTGTTGCTCGTCGCTTTGAGGAGGCAGAAGACTCTGCTGCAGTGACTCATAAAGGCGATATGGTTGCCCGAGAAAACGCAACCACCAATCTCTATTTGATGCCAGGCTCTACGTTCCACGTGGTAGACACCATGGTGACCAACTTCCACGTTCCACGTTCAACTTTGATGATGCTGGTTTCTGCGTTTGCAACGCGCGAGCAGATTATGGACGCTTATCAAAGTGCCATTGACGAGAAGTACCGCTTCTTGTCATTTGGTGATGCCATGATCATCATTTAGCGAGTTTGGTTACGTGACCATGACCCTTACGTTTAACTTGAGAGTTTAGATGTAGAAAAAGTGCTCACAGTATTGTGAGCACTTTTTTCATACGATGAATTGTCTGGGCAAAGACTAAATTACCAGTTAAAAATCAGCCAAACAAAAGACGCAAGAATCGCTATCATGCCAAGAACAACAATGATGAAGCCAATGCGCTGACCACGAGTTGTCTCTCGAAGGATTTTCTCGCCAGTAATAAGCTCTTTAAGGGTGAGCTGCTTGGTATTGATGTTAATTACCTGTTCGCCAACAGACTTTCTGAGCTGCTCAGTAATTTCTGGTGTTGCATGAATTTCTTTAGCGTCATCAATGACTGACTGTGCTTCATCATGTTTATCTGCCGCCTCGTTAAAGAGCTCCTTGGCTGTCTTAATTTTCTCTTCAAGATCCTCTATATCTTTGCTCAGAATCCTCTGACGAGCATTAGCCTCAGCTACTACGGCGTCATATTCTTGCTGTTTCTGCTCATAATCTTTGCGAGCCGCATCAATAGAAGACTCTGAGGACTCCAACGATTTGCCCTGGGTCCAGTAATGCGTTTGTGCCATCTCAAGTGAAGACTGGAAAGAGTTCTGTAGTTCCTCAACTTGCTTTTGAGCCTGCTCTGCACGAGCAAGCTCTGACTTAAGGTCTTCCTCAATACGAACAATTGCATCGTGGTTAGCAGCAGGGTCTGTCTTAAGACCAGCAAGCTCTTCTCTCAGAGAAAGCTGTCTTGCCTGGGAGTTTTCCAGTGCTTTATTTGCAGACGCTACAGCAGCATCGCGTTTCTCGGTAACTTCTTTAAGCTGAGCCTCGGCGTTTTTAACACCACGCTGTGCCTCAGAGATTGTTTTTGAAATATCATCTAGCCTGCCTTTTGCTGTAGCAGCAACTTCTTTGTAAGGCTTAATCTTTGCTTCGTCGTCAACTTTTTGCTGTTCAAGCTTCTGAATAAGCTGGTTTTTCTTAACCGTGAGAAGATCCACTTGCGTAGATTGATCACTCATGACCTGAGCGGTCTCTGCAAAAATTTTCTCTTGCTCAGCAATTATTTGATCAAACGAGCTCTGCACGTAGTCTCTGTGCTCTAAGTCTTGCTTGTCTTTAGCAAGGTGTTCTTGCATTTGCTTAAGCTCTTGCTTTGCAGAATTTGTCTCTTTAGCGGCGTTGTGGACTTCTTTGGTAGCCTGAAAACCTTCTGCAACAGCGGTTGTGGCGCTTTCAAACGCGCTGCTAACGCCTTTTGCTACAACCTGAGTAGTGTCTTTGGCAATCTTTTGAATGTCCTGGGACTTGCTGACTTCAGGTGTGTTCTCAGACTCATTCTGTTCATCAGAAGTTGCTGCTTGAGTATCTATTGTGTTCAAATCTTCGGTTTTAGAGTTTTGGATTTTGTTTTCAGTCATTTGGTCCTCCTGTAAGAGTTCTAACTTTCTATTTTTACCCTGTTTTTGGGAAATTCATAGTCTAATTTGGTTCTTTCTGGAAATAAGATTGGATATAATACGTTATGTTTTGTTACGATAGTAACGATTAATCGAGAATAACTCTCGAGTAGATTTTTGGTTTCCGGAAGGGGAGTCCACTTATGGTTTCAAAGCAGACTACTATCATCAATGCAACTGGTCTTCACGCTCGTCCAGCATCCGTCTTTGTTTCCGAGGCAAAGAAGTTTGAGAGCAACGTCACCATCAAGAATGTTGACAAGGACTCCGCACCAGTTAACGCTAAGTCCATCATGATGATTCTTGCTGCTGGCCTTGGTACTGGCACCAAGATTGAGATTGCATGCGACGGTGCTGATGAGCAGGCAGCTCTTGACGCTCTCATTGCTCTTGTTGATAACGGCTTCGGCGAGTAAGCTGACGGCTTACATACTGTGCATGTTAAGCCCGGCTTTTGCCGGGCTTTTTTCAAAGAGAGGTTAGTATGACATTTGTTGCAACATGGCTTGTAACTACTGTTGCTACGTTGGTGGCCTGCACCTTAATTCCAGGCCTGACTATTGTAGGAGGCTCGTGGGCAGGACCAATCCTGTTCTCGTTAGTACTCGCAGCAGTCAATACGGGCATTAAGCCTGTTGTTAAGCTACTCTCATTGCCTATTAATGTGCTGACCCTAGGTATTTTCTCGCTCTTTATTAATGCTTTTATGCTTGAGCTTTCAAGTTTTATTTCTAGGAATTTGCTGCATGCGGGCGTTGCTATTGATTCTTTAGGCACCGCTATCCTGGGATCAATAGTCATCTCAATTGTCTCTTCAATTGTGATTAACCTTACTGGTCTGAAGAAGGAGAACCTTTCCTAAGTTCCTTTTGGGCTTTATCAAGCTTGGCAAAACTTTCCGAGATAGCAGAGGTAATCTGAGAGATCTGCGATGACTCGGTAATGTTTTCAATTAAAGATGTTGCGGATGCATTGACAAGCGAACTAAGGAGGTCAAAGAAGACCTCTTTGGTTTGCTTTTCTGTTTTAGTGAGTGCCGCAACAACAGGCTGTAAGTTTGCGGGCGAGCTAATAATGTCGCTGAAATAGACTGCTCCGCCTGCCGAGAGGGCGTCAAAGAGCTCATTGGTAAAGTGCTCACGATCAGAGAGCGGGAGCTCTTTATACCAGTTGCTAAATGCCTCATTAATCTTTTTACATTCCGGCTGGAAGTCGTCAGCAAACTCAAAGGTATTGCGAGAGACTTGCCATGAAACGCCGTCGTGAGCCATCATACCTGTCTCGGAGCTTTTTACGATGAGCTTTGGAACAGCAGGATCATCAAAAATCATGCCCACTACACTAAATTCAGGCAAAATTCTGATGTATTTATCTCCAAGCACCTTGTGGGCTGTGGTGGGAAGAATTTCTGGACACATGTTAGGACCATCGTTGCTCCAGACGCGATCAATTGCGCCGAGTAGTTCTTCAGGACAGACTGTTGCTGCGTATGCCGCAAGGTTGCCGCCCTTAGAGTGGCCACCAACCATAACATTTGCGCAGGTAGTGCTATTGCCTGCTGCAAGGTGTTCGCGAATACGTTTCTCAAGATATAGGGCCGCTGATTTATCAGCGGATGTAACCTGGAAGCTGAGGTTGAGGTTTTCTCGCCAGCCAACTAGGGTGCCGTCTGTTCCTCTAAACGAGACATACATCTGACCAGTAGGTAGGTAAGCGGTAAACGCTGCAAACTGCATGCTTTTCTCAACATTAATGCGGTCTACATAGCGACCAAGTTCAATGTTGGCAAAGCGGGGAGCGTTAACCAGTGCCTCAAGAAAAGTTCCATCAACGCGAGAAAATCCCGTGATAAGAGACGGGTCATCTTTAAGTTTCTCCAGCATTTTGGCGCAAGCGTCACCAAGCTGAACGCGCTTCTCGCTACGTTCAGAAGGCACGACGCCGCCAAATCCCAGATAGGAAAGGATTGAGAGAATCAGGTTATCGACGTTGTTAAAAGGGTCATTCTCAAACGTCAGATCGCCGCGCCAGTGTAGATAGTCAACGACATTTGCCATGATGCCTCTTTCCTGCTGGTACTTTTCGTATACTAAGCATAGATGAAGATTGATTGATTTGGGGAGAAGCCCGTGGAAAAAGCTACAGTTTCTTCAAAAGCAATTGCTACCAAGAAGCGCTTTGTTTTTGCAGATGTTCTTACCATTTTGGCAGGTATTGCTGTTGTTATGCTGCATACCTCGCTCAACGTTTTTTCTCTTGCGCACACTAAAACATGGGCCTTCTCTTTAGCTCTGCAAGCAGCGTTTATTTACGCGGTACCCATCTTTTTTATGCTGAGTGGTATGAATTTGCTTGGATATAGAAGTAAATACTCTACAAAGACATTCTTTATGAAGCGTGCTAGAAAGACGCTGATGGCGCTCATTTTTGGCAGCGTAGCGGTGTATCTGATGTACGTGCTTTTTCCTACAAAGTTTTGGGGTGCCGAAGAGGTTGCGGCAAGCGCTGGTGTTGCTGATTTTGTAAAGCGCTTTCTAACCAATAACGTTAACAGCACTCTTTGGTTCATCTATACCATTTTGTATCTGTATCTTTTGACACCTGTGCTTTCTTTGGTAGTTCAAAAGAAAGAAACCCTGCTCTATGTTATGGCGCTTACGCTCTTTGTGAGCTTTGGATTGCCGCTACTTGAGTTCATTGGCGTTCGTGGTGTTTACTTTGATCAGCTGTTTAGATGGGCTGCGTTTAACAGCGATGGCCTTTTCTACTATCTGCTGGGATATTACGTTAAGACGTATTACGACGAGCTTCCAAAATTTACTAAAAACAATTTTGTGCTTGCCGTGATTTTCTTACTTTCTTCCGCGGCTATGTTTGGCTGGGGTCTTATTGCTAACAACTTTGGAACTCCTTTGACGCCTGAAATGACGTATCAGAGCTATCCCATTTCCATCAGAAACTTCCTCTGTTTAGCACAAGCGGCATCTTTGTTCTTGTTTGTGCTGAACCTTGAACCAAGTCTGCAGGAGCTTTCCGATGGTACCAAGAAGCGCATCAGCACGGTATCTGCTGGTGTTTTAGGAGTTTATCTGTTCCAGATTCCTGTTATTAACTTCTTGGGACTAAGACTTGGTCGATTCCCATACAGTTTGCTTGGAAATGCTTTTGTACGAGGCATCTTTGTCTTTGTAGTTACAATCGTTGTAGTTATGGCATTTCAGTGGCTGATGAGGCAGGTCAAACAGAAATTTTCTGCTAAATAGTTTTTGCTATGTCATCTAAGAAATTGAGTTGATATTAGAAATAATTTTAATATCAGATAAAATATGGTTTATATAAACTGAAGGAGTACAGAGATGAGCTCTTTTACGTTTTTTAAACATAAAAATTTTTCTAATAACGCGTCCGAAAATATAATAAAAACGTCACATCTTCGCACGTTCAATCCCACTAGAATACTGGGCTTTTGTTTGCTTAGTTTAATCTTTGGATTTCCTTTTCCCATGATTTTAATTACAAGGGATGATGTTCATTGTAATGTGCCATTGGTCTCTTTTGTAATGTGCATTTTTATTGCTTGTGTTTTTGATAAGGCCTATCGCATTCTTAATGGAGGGTCAGTTCAAAAAATAATTAAAAGCCTATGTTTGTGTCTGGTCGTTTGGTTGTTCTCAGCTCTATTTATTTACTGTATTGCGTACATTGATTTGGGTTTTGGTGGAAAAATTGTCAATACAGGTATAGGCCTTCTTGTATTTATCTGTCTTAGTCGGATTGTGATTCGTTAATAAATAGACTTTGGCTTAGTTTTGACCAGTGACTAGCGTGAGCGTTGCTTCTCCAGAAGCATTTGCTGTGCTTACGTCAACGTCAATAACGCTTGGTAGATTGCTCGCAATTTCTACAATTTGAGACACGCTAACTTCTTTAGAAAGCTTTCCGCTTGCTCGCTGCTCAAAGAGGGCGCCTGCAAGTACACCACGCATATGTTTTGCGTTATGTGATACAACGCTGCGCTTTCCCGTACCAGGATCTTCTCGCTGAACAACAACTTGCAACAGCTCACAAGGATGCTCTGCCGAAGGCGTCCACATCTTTCTGTATTCACCCGAGCGACAATCCACAATTATCTTATCTTTTAGAGCGGCGTTTAACAGGGGATTAAGCTGCTTTTTCCAGTAAGTTGCAACGGTGCCAATGGTGGGCAGCTTGATTGAAGCAGACAGTCTATAGTTGGGGAGAAGATCGTGCGGTCTTACAACACCCCAAAGACCAGAGAAAATCATAATTTCTGAGTTAAGGATATCTGCTGGTAATATGACTGTTTTCTGCGTGTTTTCTAACGTGACGTTTTCAAGTGTTTGGTTGAATTTTGCAGCCTCAAATAGCACGCCGGTATAGAGGTTGAGTGCGGTTGTGGTTGGAGCTTCATAGACGTCCAGGTTGTCGGCAATGTCACCGACGGTATTAGGACCAATTTTAAGTAGCTGAGCTGCGTCTGCATGAGAGCATACCTGGTGTAAGTCCTTGATGAGCTCTTCTCGACAGCTGGTAAGCTCGGAGCCAAACAAAAGTGATGAGAGATCAAGAGAAGGACCCGAGGTGGGGGCGGTTTTTCCTGATGATGGTGGAAGCAAAATAATCATGAAAATCCTTTTGATACGGGATTTTTAGTTGTTGTTTAGTTTGATTCTAATTTATGTCCGGTGTGCGTGGTAACTTTAGAAGTAAGAAAAATCGGAGAGGTGACGTATGGGCTTGCTTCTGTACAAACAACAAACAGGTGCTTTCTTATCAAACTCTATTCAAGAGCAGCTAAGGGCTTCACTTGAGAGGTGGGGGTCTGCCCAGCTTATAGTGCCTTCTTCCGATACTGTGTTGTTAGTTAAGAGACAGCTTGGTGCCATCCAAGAACTCTCTGTTGGCGTGAATGTTTCAACTTTTGATGAGTGGATGCGCGATCAATGGAAGCTGTATGGAAGTTCTGATCGTCTGCTTTCAAATACGCTTCGCAAGGTATTTTTCCAGCAGATTTTGGATGGAATGTCTGCTGATGAGCTAGGCACTTTAACTACTAGCAAGGGTACCGTTGAGCTTCTGTCTAAGCTTGCTCAAGAGTATCTTACAGAGCTTGATCAGATTACGACCTCCGGTCAACTTTCTGCTGGTCAGATGAGTGCATGTAAGGTGCTAGAGCGCTACAAGATGCTGCTTGAAGAAAAGTCTTACGTTGAGATGTGCCAGTGTCTGGATTATCTACTGCAGTCCATTCCAGCGCAGGGACCTGCACTAATCTTCTCGCGAGTTG
>USKU01000008.1 GCA_900555335.1 uncultured Atopobium sp.
GCGCAGAAACCTGGCCGGTAGCAAGGCCAATCTGATTACCGTAGCTGGAATAACCTGCAGCTGCCGTGCGAACAATGGTGCGCTGGGGAAGCTTTCCAGGAAGTGTCTGAGAAACGGGAACGGTTGGATCTGCGGCACCGGTGACGCGCATTGCCTGGTAGACGTAGCTGCGTCCAGAAAGGGGATCGCGGATTGCGCCACCGATACAGGTAGCTGCGCCACCAAAAGGCTCAATCTCGGTGGGGTGGTTGTGAGTCTCGTTCTTGAAGAGGAAGAGCCAGTCTTCGTCTTTGCCATCAACGTCTACCTTGACCTTTACGGTACAGGCGTTGATTTCTTCTGACTCATCAAGATTGGTGAGGACGCCCTTCTCGCGAAGGTACTTTGCACCAATAGTTGCCATGTCCCAAAGAGAGACGGCACGATCTTCTCGCCCAAGCTCTTTGCGCATGGAGAGGTACTTCTCAAACGCAGCCTTTACCAGGTCATCATCAATCTGCACGCCGGTAATTCCGGTGTTAAAGGTGGTGTGGCGGCAGTGATCTGACCAGTAGGTATCAATGACGCGAATCTCGGTGATGGTAGGATCGCGCTGCTCTGTGGTGAAGTACTGCTGGCAGAAGGTGAGGTCAGCCAGGTCCATAGCAAGGCCGTGAGAAGCAATGAACTCCTTGAGGCCGTCCTGGTCAAGGGCGTTAAAGCCCTCAAGAACCTCTACGTCAGCAGGCTCTGGAATGGAAATCTTGAGGGTCTCGGGCAGCTCAAGGGAAGCCTCGCGAGCTTCAACGGGGTTGATCAGGTAATTCTTGATGGCAGCAACGTCTGCCTCTGTGAGGTTTCCGGTCAGCACATAAAGGCGAGCAGAGCGCACAAGTGGACGCTCGCCCTGGCTGATAAGCTGCACGCATTCAGCTGCAGAGTCTGCGCGCTGGTCAAACTGGCCAGGCAAAAACTCAACAGCAAACGTATGAACAGCCGCACCTTCAGAAGAAAATTCTGGCATGGTACGGCTGGCAAGATCGGACTGTGGTTCTGAGAAAACGGTGGGGATACAGGACTCAAAGAGTTCCTCTGAAATTCCCTCAACGTCGTAGCGGTTGAGCAGGTCAATGCGTTGTAACTCGGTAATACCAAGAAGGTCTTTCACTTCTTTGAGCAGGGCTTTTGCCTCGCCCTCGAAACCAGATTTTCTTTGGACGTAGACGCGCAGGACCATGGGGCCACCTTTCAATGCAAGCCTTGAACGCTTTTACTGGCTTTATTGTACGTTACTTAGGTGGACAAATTGGCGCTTGTCGAGAAAAGAAAAATGGGTTGTAACAGAGCGTTAAAAATACAAATTTTTTAGTTAAAAGTTTTTACGCCAGCAAGATTTGCGCCGGCAAGTGTACGTCGGAACGTTTTACGCCAGTAAGTTTTACGCCAGCACAAAGACAAGGGCGATAAAACAGGCGGTTATGCCCAAGGCAATTACCTCGCGAGCGCCAAAGGTTGGTTGATGCCAACGTGTGCGAGAAGCCCCTGCTACATAGTGTCGAGCATCAAGTGCCTTGGAAAG
Source organism: uncultured Atopobium sp. (assembly GCA_900555335.1). Lineage (GTDB taxonomy): Bacteria > Actinomycetota > Coriobacteriia > Coriobacteriales > Atopobiaceae > Lancefieldella. Next base: position 1,559 of record USKU01000008.1, read on the forward strand.
GTTGTTGGCGTGTCTGATTGAGCTTGCTAAAAGCGCCACCACAATGGAGAAAGTTGCGCGGAGTCTTTTAGGAAGCGAGCCTGAAGCAACGTCTCCTGCGCGAGCAGTTTGAGCCTCGGAAATAGACACGGCGTCGCCTGCAAGTGTTGGAATAAAGCGCAGCATAAGCGAGAAAATCATGGCAATCTCTTTACCGGGAAGACCAATTTTTGAGAGCGGCGTACAAGCTGCTTCAAAGGCATTACCCAGATCAGTCTGAGTGGTGGTAAGCAGAAGCAGTGCGCCCATCAAAATTGCAGCTAAAATGCGCACAGGGTAGAGAAAAGCGCTCCATGCTCCCACATCAGTGATGGTAAAGATTGACCAGGAAACAAGCACAGTTCCTTCTCGCGTAAGCAACAGATTGAAGAGCGAGAGGAAGATGAGCAGCCAAGCAAGTGGGATGATTGATACAAGCACTTGTTTGATGGGGATTTTTGCCAGAGCTAGTAGGCAAAGTGCACCTACTACCAGCAGCGCAAGCTGTGGTGCCGTGCGGATAAAAAACGTTGTGAGCATCAAAAGAAGTGCAGCCAGGCACTTAACGTTGGGATTAAGCCTATGGATGAGCGAGTCCCCGTGATAGTACTGGCCGACAGAAATCTTAAGCGCCATAGCAACCTCCTTGTGTGAGGTCGTTGGGCTGTGCGGCACTGTCCTGTGCGGCGCCGGGGGCGGTCGTCACCACATCAACCACCGCGTCTACCAGCTCAGACAGGGTCAGAGGTTCTCCAAGGTTGATACCGGTGGCGCGGTACAGATCCTGTGCCCATGCAAGTGCATGAGGAATGCCCAGTCCAAGCTCCTGGAATTCTGCCTCTGAGAAATGAGTAAATGTTTGATAAGGTGTGCCAGAGAACACCAGGTCACCCTCATGGAGCACGACAATCTGGTCAGTTTCTGCCGCATCCTCCATCGAGTGTGTGAGCTCAATAACGGTACAGCCGTCCTCAAGAACGGCGTTGATAATTTTTCTGAGCTCAGAGCAATAGTAGGGATCAAGTCCGCTGGTAGGCTCATCAAGCACAAGCACCTTTGGCTGCATGGCAATAACGCCTGCAAGCGCGCACAGTCTCTGCTGACCACCAGAAAGCTCAAAAGGGGATGCATCTGCCTTGTGGGAAAGTCCCACAAGTTCCAGAGCAGCATTCACAGCGCCTGTGACGTCGCATGCAGAAAGGCCCAGGTTAGTGGGGCCAAATGCCACGTCTTCTGCAACCGTTTGTGCAAAAAGTTGGCGCTCCGGTCGCTGCATAACGTAGCCAACAATGCCGTGAAGTTTTCTGCGATTTTGCTTCTGTCGAGTATCCAAACCAGTTACACAGAGGCTACCGGCGTCAGGCGTATCAAGTGCACAAATCAAGCGCGCCAGGGTAGACTTGCCAGAACCAGTTGAGCCAATCACGGCAACATGCGAGCCTGTTTGTACGTCAACCGAGATGTTTTTGAGCACAGGCTTCTGGTACGAGAACGTCACGTCGTGCACGGAAACCGCCGCTGACTCGGATGCGCTGTCGGCTGTAGCCACGTCACAGTCAGCAGCTGTGCCACAGTTTCCAACCATGCCGCCCTTCTCGCCTCTCGACCCCGTGGCGAGAAGCCCCGTCAGCTCGCTGAGCACGCGCTCAGCCGAAGGGGATTTGCACACGACAACTCCGCGGTTGTTGAGCGCGTGGGCAACTTGATAGGCAAACGGCTCCTCAAGATGCAGGCATTCAACCAGCTCATGCTGTTCAAAGAGGGCTTCAGGCGTTCCTTCAAACGCAACGCGACCGTCGTCCAAGGCAATCACGTGGTCAGCGGAAACCACTTCGTCCATGAAATGCGTTACGTGAACAATAGTCTTTCCAGCTGCACGGAGTTTCTCGACAAGGCCCATGACGTTATTTCTATGCACAACGTCAAGAGCTGCGGAAGGTTCGTCAAGAATCAGAATCTGCGGCTTCATGACCAGCGCGCCCGAGATGGCCACGCGCTGCTGCTGGCCGCCCGAGAGCATTTGCGGATTTTCGGACGCAAACCCGGTGAGAGTTCCAAGTTTGATCTGCTGTTCTACCAGCGGAGTTATCTGATCACTGGGTACCTGAAGGTTCTCCAGACCAAAAGCAATATCGTCTGCGACAACGCTGCAGATAATTTGATCTTCAGGGTTCTGAAAAACGAGGCCAAGCTTCGGACGGACGGTCTTGTACGCCTCAAAGTCAACCTGGCCGTCCTTAACAACGGTAGTTCCCAGAAAGGTAACGGTTCCCTCGTCAGGTGCGGTAAGGCCAGAGAGAATCGAGGCAACCGTGGACTTTCCTGAACCGTTTGCACCAACAATACAGGTACGTTTACCTGCGGGAATAGAGAATGAGACGTGATCTAAGGCAATCACGCCTTTTGCGTGCACAAAGGTCACGTCCGAAAGCGTTGCAGCTACAGGCAGGTCCTGAGTTTGTGCGGTGCTTTCAGACGTGTATACATCAGGGGAATTGTTGCCCAGATTATTCACCGTCTTTGATGCTCTCAAAGAGTGAGGTAGCCGAGCGCATGATAACAACAAAGATGATGCTGTTAATGGCAACCTTTACCACGTTGAAGGGGAGAAGTGCTGGGACAATCAGTCCACTTACTGCCTCCACGCTCATGCCGGTATAGATTGGAGTAACTACGAGGTTGCCCAGAATGCAAGCAACAACACTGACAACGCTGCCCACAATGAGGGCAAGTACCAGCTGCTTGATCTTCTCGGAACGGTTATACACAATCAGCGAGACAGGCAAAACGTAGCTAAGCGTTGCCAGAATTGCCATGATAGTGCCGTAAATTCCGGATTCCGTGGTGAGGTGCAAAAGGTAGGGAAGCACCGAGACAATCGCGCCCGCGGCAGGGCCAAAAGCTACGCCTGCGAGCAGGGCAAAGACGCCCGATGGATCGTACTTCAAAAACGTCACGCCTGGGATCAGAGGGAACTGAAGCACCATGGTGCTGATTGCAGCAGCTGCACAAAGCATGGCGAGAATAGCAATTCTCTTGGTAGACCAGCCGTTAGAAAATGCGGTTGTTGCGTGGGTTGAGTGGGATGAAGCCATAAAAGTCTCCGTTTCTGACATCCGGACTGTACCGTTGGTCCTGGACTTTAACCAGGTTAACCGCCTTTGCGGGTCGCGGACTTGATGGCTCTTTGAACTGGGTTGTTACAAACCCTAAAGCTCGGCCACCTTACCACCAGTAGGTAATTGCAACCATTTCTGAAACATATCGATAAGTACTATAGCAGAGTTAACAGCTGATAACACGCAAAACAGGATGGACATTTATTCGACAGAAATGAGAGATAACCCCAAAATAACCCAATAGAAATCTAAAAACATTTTTGAGACATAAGGCGTTTATCTTCCTCGACTCCATGTTTTTCTCGCTTGCGATAAACTATAAAAAGTAACTTACTAAGGAGCGTGTTACATGTCTGAAAGTGGCTATGACTTACAAAGCCTGGCCGGAAAGCTTTGCTCGATTGTTGGAGAAGAGAACGTCCTGGTAGACGAGCCAATGAGCGAGCACACCACCTTTAAAGTGGGTGGACCTGCGGATCTCTATGTCATCCCTGATGACCCTGATGAGGTTAAAGAGGTTCTCCTTGCGGTTAAAGACGCAGAAGCTCCTTATTTTATCCTTGGCTACGGCTCTGACCTGCTTGTTTCCGACGCAGGTTATCGTGGTGTGATCATTGCTGTTGCCGATGGTCTCACCGGCGTAAGCATCGACGATACCGAGATGACCTGCCAAGCTGGCGTTGGCCTCAAAGAGGCGTCCGAGATGGCCTGTGAGCTGGACCTTTCTGGACTGGAGTTTGCGTGCGGCATCCCAGGTTCTGTGGGCGGCGCATGCTTCATGAACGCAGGCGCTTACGACGGCTGCATCGCTGACGTGCTCAAATCCGTCCGCGTTCTTCTCGCCGACGGCACCTTTGCTACGCTGGACGCATCCGAGCTTGACCTAGGTTATCGTCACAGCAGAATCGCTGATGAAGGCATGATTGTGCTTTCCGCCACGTTTAATCTTCATCGCGCTGATGGCGAGAAGATCCGCGAAAAGATGGAAGAGTTCACACGCGCTCGCGAGGAAAAGCAACCTCTTGAGCTGCCTTCCGCTGGTTCAACTTTTAAGCGCCCCGAGGGTCACTTTGTTGGTAAGCTTGTTACCGACGCTGGTCTTAAGGGTTATCGTTTTGGCGGTGCCGGTGTTTCCGATAAGCATGCTGGTTTTGTGGTCAACTACGATAACGCTACTGCTGCAGAGGTCCACGCAGTTATCGAGCATGTTCAGGCAGAGGTCAAGCGCCAGTTTGATGTCGAGCTTCACCCTGAGGTAAGGTTCCTTGGAGAGTAGCTAGTCGCGGCTCACACCTATCCGCAACGGATTGCACGCGTCCGCACGGCGCTGTCGCGTCCGCAACGAATCGCTACGATAACTCCGCAAGAAAACGGGGAAGTCCGTCGGTAGAAATCGGCTCCTCCATGCCCGCGACAAGAGGACGCAGGTAGGTTAGGGCGGCGTCGGTGACATTGAAGCCGTCCTTGGAAATCATTTCTCGAGGTACAAGCTTTACCTTGTTAGCAACGTCGGCGACAGGGGTCGTGCGAATTTTCGTAGCATAAGGCGTATCTGAAGTTCGCTGAACGCCAACCATAATACCCGTTTTACCTTGGAGAACAGCTTCAATTCCTGCGGAGCCTAGCGCCTCAGCCTCGTCCAAGTCAACCTTGCTAGCAGCATGCGAAGCGCAGCGCTGCAGCGTATTGAGCTCAATGCCGCGAGACTTTACGCCTAGCTGATCCTTGGCTAGCTGCGACAAGTATTGAGCTGTTCCGGATTGTGCCGCGAGGTGGCCAAACGTGTCAATCGCAACGGATTTTGCATCAAAAAGGAAACTACCATCTGCGTGATGAACGCCCTCGCTAACAACTACGATCACGTTGTTTTTCTCGCGAAGTCGCTGCTCAATGGTGGAAAGTAGCGCGTGTTCATCAAGCGGAACCTCGGGCAGGAGGACAAAATCCGGGGCAGTTCCGCAAATATCTTGTGCCAGCGCACCAGCTGCCGTGAGCCAGCCGGCGTCGCGACCCATGGCTTCGATAAACGTGACGTTTTTGCTGTTGTAGACGCCGCTGTCGCGGGTGAGCTCGGCGGTTACGGACGCAACGAATCGCGCCGCGCTACCAAAGCCGGGGGTGTGATCGGTGCCCTCGAGGTCGTTGTCGATGGTTTTTGGCACACCTACAACGCGAACATGGCTTTCTATCTGGGCAAAGTATCGAGACAGCTTGTCCGTGGTGTCCATGGAATCGTTGCCGCCGATGTATAGCACGGCGTCTACCTGGTATTTCTTGAGCTGCGCATCAATCTGCTGGTAGATAGGAGAGATAGCTGTGGATTCCGAGTTGTCAGCAATCTCCGGTAATTTAAAGCGGCAGCTACCCAGCCAGCTCGATGGCGTTTTTCTTAGGAGCTGAAGGTTTTTCTCGCCAGGATTTGTGGATGCGTGGTTGGACGATCCCGATTCAGATGCTATAAATTCAAGTGCTTCCACCAGGTCAACGACGTTACCCTCAAGAAAGCCCTGGATTCCGTTGCGCATTCCGAGCACTCGGAGGCCCTGGGCGTGAGCTGCGCGAACAACACCCGCGAGCGATGCATTAATCGCGGCAGTTGGTCCGCCCGACTGTCCGACCAGGATTGTGTGAATTGCATGCTCTGTTGTGGTGTTCATAGCGCCTCGGATTCTTGAAAGTTGACGTATCAAGTATAACCGCGGTAGGCAGCTGCGGTGCTGTTATATCGACTGACGAAAAATCCTCAAAAAACTGCAGATAAAGTCAGGCTTAATAGCCCAAATACATCGTGGATTAGCTTTTGTTATAGGATTTGAATTTAATCAGGTACGTTCAATTCACTATTATGCATAAGTTCTATCTGATATACATAATTATGAATGAAGATATATCAAAGATTTAATTACCCTAAATTTCAGGATTAAGCGAGCACATCTATGTCAGATAATCTGCAAAATCAAGAATCAAAAACACATCTAATGACGATATTCTGCATGAGACAAGCGTTTTGAGCGAAATGTATACGCATTTTCAGCAGATTATCTGACATAGGTGTGTTCGGGCGTTTCGAACTAGACACGGATGTGCTTACGGAACTCATACGCCCGCTAAGGCATCGCGTGCGGCGAGAAACCCGCAGGTCATGCAGCCGCTCACAGACCCACACCCGCACCCGCACCCGGACCCGCTCCGCACCCGGACCCGCGCCGCAGCGCCCGAGCAGCACCCGCGCGCACAAAAAAGCCGCACCTCAAATGAGATGCGGCTTCGTAGCGTCTAGCGCACAACCTGCGAGTTTAGCGAAGGTTGTAGAAAGCGTCCATGCCCAGGTACTCAGCGCCGTCAGCGAGGTCATCCTCGATGCGGAGAAGCTGGTTGTACTTAGCAACACGCTCGGTACGAGCAGGTGCACCAGTCTTGATCTGACCAGCGTTGGTTGCAACAACAAGGTCAGCAATGGTGGTGTCCTCGGTCTCACCGGAACGGTGGGAGACAACTGCGGTGTAACCTGCGCGCTTAGCCATCTCGATAGCCTCGAGGGACTCGGTCAGGGTACCAATCTGGTTGACCTTGATGAGGATGGAGTTACCAGCGTGAACCTCAATGCCCTTCTTCAGGCGCTGAGTGTTGGTAACAAAGAGGTCGTCGCCGACGAGCTGGATCTTCTTGCCCAGACGCTGGGTAAGGATCTTCCAACCGTCCCAGTCCTCCTCTGCAAGACCGTCCTCGATGGAGACGATTGGGAACTTCTCGACCATTTCCTCGTAGTAAGCAACCATTTCCTCGGAGGTAAGGGAGCGACCCTCGCCCTTGAGGTCATACTTGCCGGTCTCCTTGTTGTAGAACTCAGAAGAAGCTGGGTCCATAGCAAAGCGGAAGTCCTTGCCAAGCTCAAAGCCAGCAGCCGTAACAGCCTCGGAAAGAAGCTCAAGTGGCTCCTCGTTGGACTTAAGGTCTGGAGCAAAGCCGCCCTCGTCACCAACACCGGTGTTGAGGCCCTGGGACTTCAGAGTGTCCTTGAGGGTGTGGTAAACCTGTGCGCACCAGCGAAGAGCGGTGGTGAAGTCAGGAGCACCAACAGGCATAATCATGAACTCCTGGAAGTCAACGTTGTTGTCAGCGTGGACGCCACCGTTGAGGACGTTCATCATAGGAACAGGAAGAGTGTGAGCATTTGCGCCACCGAGGTAAGCGTAAAGTGGAAGCTCAGCAGAAGCAGCTGCAGCGTGAGCAACAGCAAGAGAAACGCCGAGAATAGCGTTTGCACCGAGGCGACCCTTGTTTGGAGTGCCGTCAAGCTTGATCATAGCGAGGTCAAGGCCGCGCTGATCCTCTGCGTCCCAACCAATAACGAGGTCGCGGATCTCAGTGTTGACGTGCTCGACTGCCTTCAGAACGCCCTTGCCCAGGTAACGGCTCTTGTCGCCGTCGCGAAGCTCTACAGCCTCGAACTCACCAGTGGAAGCGCCGGAAGGAACGATTGCACGACCAAAGGAGCCGTCGTCAAGAACAACCTCAACCTCAACGGTTGGATTGCCACGGGAATCGAGGACCTCACGTGCGTGAACATCAAAAATCTGGCTCATAGCTCACCTTTCTTTAGGTTTAACATTTTGCTGATTGCACAGACATAACTATTATACCCATTCTGTTATGAGGTGTGTATTGTAATTACACATAGTATTAAGCTCGGAAGAGATAGTATTTGACCAGGCAGACGCACTGTCCACCTGGCCAAATAGAAAATACCTGCGAAATTATTAGGTAAATATATAAATTATTTCTGCGGATAAACAACAACCAGCAGCATCTTGAACTCTTCTGGAGCCTGAAGTGCATGTGGATGGCCAAGTGGCATCACAATGGACTGACCAGTTTCAAGGTTGTAGACGTCTTCATCGATGGTGATGTTTGCGCGTCCCTCAAGAATGGTGACAAATGCGTCGCCACCTGCACGATGGCTTGCAATCTCTTCGCCTGCTCCAAAGCCAAAGAGGGTGACACTGACAGCATCGTTTTGTGCAAGGGTCTTGCTGATGACCTGGCCAGGAAGGCATGCAACCTGCTCTTTAAGGGTTACTACAGTCTTTGCGTCGATGTTCTTCATGACACCAGGAATCAATTCTTCGGACATACTAACCTCCAACGGTAAATGTTATCGATGACTAGCATTTACCCGAACTAGCCGACTTCAATCAGTAAATTTCCAAAAAATCGCAGGTAGAAATTGCTTTTTTTAAAGCAATTTGCTGAGCAGCGGAGTCATCTTTCCCTGAGAGACCACAATCACGTGATGCATCGCGCGCGACAGCGCGGTATAGAGCCTACGGCGAGAAATTCCGTCTGCTTTATACACTTCCTCTTGTGCATCGGCAACGATGACCTGATCAAACTCAAGGCCCTTCGCCAGTGCAAGGTCGAGAAGAACAACACCCTTCGCGGGGAGGGAATCGTGGCTGGTGAGTATCTTGACGCCGCCCGCGGCTGCACCGTCGCCCGCGACTGCACCGCCGCCCGCAGCGCTGTCCGCCGCAAATAGCCCCTCTAGCTGCTTGGCCAGCCATCGAACACGAGACTTCTCGGTGCACACAATGGCGGTTAGCCCGTCAAAAGCTTGCGCCTGCTCAACAAGGGACTTCATCGTTTGCAGGTACTCGGCACGCTCAGCATCTTTGTTGTCAGCGACCACCTCAAGGAACTCAGGCTTTTTGCCGCCGCGCTGTACGGAGCTTGTCTGGCCTCGCTCTTCTTCGCTCAAAAGCGAGGTAAAGAGCGCGGTAATCTCGGGAGAAGAACGATAGCTGGTCAAAAGCTTGCAGGTAGAAACTGCGCCCTCACCATGTGTTGCGGTAAAGATTTTCTCAATCTGCTCAAACGTTGCGGTGTCTTCCCAAATTGCCTGGTTGGAGTCGCCCAAAAGCAGGAAGTGCGCACGCGAGAAGTACTTTCCAAGCACCATAAGCTGTGTCTCGGTATAGTCTTGAACCTCGTCAATCATGACAAACTTGACGTTTTTCTCGCCAGCTCCTGTGATAAGAAGTCGCAGGTAAACGCATTCGGCGCCACTGAGCGCGGAGGTGTTGAGCATGCGCATGCCAATGCGGTCGATGCGGAGCCAGGAAGCGGACTCAATGACCTCGTGGGCGGAGGCATAGCGCCAGTTGAGAAACTCGCGGGTGCGCGCCAGAACTTCTTCCTCGTCGGAAGGGCTAATGGTGCGACCAAAGACCTCAAGCTGCTGCTCAACGTCAAGGGAAAGCATCTCTTCTTGGATTTCGTCGTTGTGAGCCATCTGGCCAAGCCTGCGCTCCAGGCGAGTATGGAGCTCGTCTTTGGCAAGCGCGATGAGGCGCGGACCCACAGGGAATTGCGAGAACTTTGCCACAGAACTAGCCACCTGAGCTGGCTTGATAAGCGTGGTTCCCTCAACAGAAATGGCCTTAAAGTCATCCTCGTAGAGTTCAAGTGTGGCAAGCTGCTCCTCAAGCTTCTTCAGAGAATCGGGGTTGTTGTGGGCGCCCGAAGCGTGGTCGGCCAGACCCAACGCTTTGAGGAAAGAATCCCAGGTAAATACCTGCGGATTGTGCTCGCCCATGCTAGGCAAAACGGTGTTGATGTAGCGAGAAAACATCTCGTTAGGAGTAAACAGATACACCTGATCTGCGGTGAGCGTAGTGCGCTGTTGGTACAGAAGGTACGCGATGCGCTGCAGCAAAACAGACGTCTTGCCCGAGCCTGCAATGCCGTTGACCAGCAGAACGGGCACGTCCTCGTGCCTGACCACAACATTTTGTTCGCGCTGGATAGTTGCGGTGATGGCCTGCAGCTTCTCGGTGTGCTGACGCTTCAGGGCAGCAAGCAGCAGAGAGTCTTCGATGGCAACCGTTGTGTCAAAGTAGAGGTTCAGCTTGTCGCGCGTGATGTCAAACTGTCGTCTAAGTTCCAGTTCAACCGTTCTTTTCTTGCCGTCTACCTGGTACGACGTAGTACCCATCTCTTGGTTGTAATACGTCTCGGCAACGGGGCTGCGCCAGTCAACAATAAGCGGTGTGCGGTCTTTGTCGGTGATGCCTGCCGCGCCAATATACACATCGCGAGAAGGACGTCCAGGTCGCATCTTGAGCGTGACCTTGGCAAAATAAGGCTGCCTCAAGAGAATTTCGACGCGACCGAGTTTCTCGACAGTGAAATCGTGGTACTGGTTGTACGTATCAATAACGCTGTTGAGCGTCTCAATGGCCGCAAGGGTCTCGATGGTTTCGTCCGCTCCGCCAAAGTCCGGACGGATTTCTTCACTCATCTGACGAAGGTCTCTAGCTGCATCTTTTTGCGTGGTGTTGAGCGTTGTGTCCAAGTCTTCACGAATCTCAACAAGCTTTTGATATACGTGGGAAAGGTGCTCTTGCTCTTGCTGGTGGATTGGATCCATGATGCTCCTAGATAGTTGCGTCTTCGATGCGGCGACGCAACTCGTCAATGCCCAAGCCAGTCTCGGATGAGGTAATAATGGCCTGTTCAGGGGTGATGTGGAATGCCTTGCGCAGGGTGGCTGCGGCTTGATTTTGCTTGCCACGCGCAATCTTGTCTGCCTTGGTAAACGCAACTACAAAGGGCAACTCAGCCTCTTGGAGAAAGTTGATCATCTGCAGGTCAAGCTTTTGAGCTTCGTGCCTAATGTCAACAAGGCTAATGACCAGGTTAAAGCTGCGTTCTTGCTCAAAATAGCCGCCAATGAGGTCTGCCCAGCGCTGTTTTTCTTGGCGAGAAACGCGTGCAAATCCATATCCAGGCAAGTCTACAAATTTGACGCCATCAACGTCAAAAAAGTTGATATTAGCGGTTTTACCTGGGACGCTTGAAACTCGTGCGAGTTGCTTTCGGCCAATAAGTTTATTTAAGAGGGAAGACTTACCCACATTTGAGCGGCCTACAAAGGCCACCTCTGGAGTCTCTGGAGAAGGAAGTTGTGAAATTGCCCCGTATGATGCCTCATATCGTGCGGTTTCATACTTAAGACCCATGATGCCTCCCATTGCGCTTCAAAAACGTAAGGTATTATTCTAGCGCAAGTTGGGAGGCGGCTAACAATTCATTCATCTGTAGTGGGAGGGGCGGCACGATCTGTAGTGGGAGTGGTGAAACCTGTAGTGGGGGGGTGGCGTAATTTGTAGTGGGAGCGCTAAGAATTGCTACAAAGACACTCGAATTCGTTTTTCTACAGGCAAACGAGAAACAAGCAAATCAAACGTTGTGTCAGTAATCGGAGATTTATAGATTTCCTCTCCTGTAAGATTTACTACATAAGGCACATGAAGAACATATGAAGTGTGCGGTTTGATGGCAATTAGCGAAGTGGTTATATTTGGCTGGACAAGCGGCCAAAGGGAATTTTCATTTCCTAAATCGCAAATGTAATAGGTGTTGTTGGCTTGTGGAATTAAAACCGTGCCGAGAAAATCTATTCCTCCTACAGGCTCAGTCTCTTCTCTATCATTTTTAACTTCTATAGTGACATCAATTACACTTGTTTGATTGCCATGAGCATTGGGATACTGTGGCGTAATACCATGTTTTTCCAGATAACCGTCATATGTAGTTAGAGAAATTTCAGTTATTCGTATTGAATATCCCTTTGTATTCTCGGAAGACGAATAATGAAAATTTCCGTCAAGAGGGACCCATTCTCCCATTTGATAAATCTCTTCGGGGATAGTTAGTGCATGGGTATTTACCCACCAAACTCTGTAGCCAAGAGCACAAACCAGTACAAAGCTTATGGCAATTGCGAATAATGGTAGTTTGTTTTTTAGTTTCATGATGCACGTCTTTGCACGTCGATTTTCTCGACAATTTTACCGAGCTTCATTTTGTAAATTACATCACAGACAACCTCTAAGAATTCAGCATCATGACTTGAGATGAGAAGTGTTGCACCTCTATCTCTTTGTTCAACAATGAGCTCCGTGAGCATATGGACACCGTCTTCATCAAGAGCGTTTGTTGGCTCGTCAAGAATAATTAAATCCGGTTGTTCAAAAAACGCCATGGCAATTCCTAAGCGTTGCTTCATGCCAAGGGAGTACTTTCTAACAGGTCTTTTGTCTTTAGGATCAAGTCCTACTTTTTCAATTGCAGCATCAATATCTTGCTCAGACGCAATTTGTTTTATTGACGAGAGAATCTCTAGGTTCTTGCGACTGCTATATGAGCTAAGAAGTGCCGGTTTTTCTAGGAGCAGGCCAACACTTGGTGGGAAATCTATATCATCCCAGAGCTTTTTGTTTTCAATAGAAACATATCCTTGGGTAGGCTTAATGAGACCACAGACCGCTCGCATAAGCATTGTTTTACCAGAGCCGTTTTGGCCTTCGAGACCAATTATCTTTCTCTTTTCTAGGGATAATGTGACATCCTTGAGAACAGTATCGTTTCCGATTTCCTTTGTTAGATGTTCAACTGAAATGTACGACATGTTTACTCACCGCCAAACTCTGCATTTTTAGTTCCGATGAGACCAAAAATGTTTAAGAAAATGATTCCAACAAGAAAATATAAAGTTGCATAGACAGGGCTATATCCTTCTGGATTAAAAGGAAGAAGTCTCGAAAAAGTCATTAATGTAGAGGGGAATGGGAGTTCAGGAAAAAACTCTCCTAAAACTAGTAGTGCTACGCTTAGTAATACAGCTAGTGAATTGTGAGTATAGAGTTTCATTACTTTGTAAATAGAGGAAAAGAATAAGAGACCAAGATAATAAATGCCGAGAAGAGCTAATACTTCTGGGGCTGTGAGTGAAAATTCTGTACCAGTTTGAACGGTATGGTAAATGAAGATATCCACATTTAGCGTAGCAATATCAGGGCTATTACCTGTACAAATAAGTAAGATAACGTATGTCATTATATAGACGGCAATCAAAAAGAGAGAAGATGCGATTAAATTTATATAGCTATAAATCCAAAATCTAGTTTTCTTCTTAAATCTCATCATACGTTGAAGAGAAAAATGTTCATTTGTGTCTGAGCTAGAAATAATGATTATGAGAAGAAAAGAGATACAAAGCGCGGTCCACTCTACGTAGAGCGTGTGGGCTGAACCGTAGAATGTTGCGATAATCAAATCACCTAAAGAAAACGAATATCCTCCTTGTGTAATTAAGCTGAATTGTGCAAAAGAAGAAATAAACGCTGTACAAGATAACAACATCACAAAAAGCGCTGCTAGAAGATTTTTATGCATATCAAAAAGCTGAGTGAAGTTCCTTGAAATTTGATGTTTCATAGCAGATCACTCCTACAAGTCTTTTTGTAAGAAATGAAGATTGCTAGTAATAGCAAAACAAAACAGAAGCAGTAAAATCCAAGTTTTGTTGGAGCATATTCAGAACTTATTAATTGAAAGAAATTCAACTTAATGAATGCATTTTGCCCTACTTCTCTCAATTGAGCAGAGGAAAGGATTGCTGAAAATTGCGAGCCTAAGAATGCTAACAGGTGAAGTAGGAAATAAGAAATAAAAATTGCTTGGAATGTGGTCTTAGTTAAACTGGCAAAAAGACAAACAACGCAGGAAAACAGCCCTCCAATTATGAAGGCTAACACGGATAGGGTAATGACATAAGCAAGAGGAGAGTTATAAAAAAGTCCTGAAAACAGAGAGTTCATAGGGACTTCGGTATATATCTCATCGTAAATTTTTGGTGTGGATAACGGTAAAAAACAGATTACAGCTAAAAAATTTAGGACAAGAGGTAAGGTAGAGCAAATACCTCCAGAAACAAAGCTTACATATAGTTTTATCCTGATAACACTAGCTTTTCTAATTCTAAGACATTGCTGTTCCAGCACCCCTTCTTTTGAATCGCTGCTTAGAATCCAAGCAGTTGGAATGGTTGCTAAAAGCGGCCATAAGAGATAGTACAGTCCACTGTAAAAATCTCTGATTCGTGTTGGGATCCAAGCAGTATAAGCAGAAACGAGAGAGAGTAAACTGTTATAAGAAAGATGATTTCCCTGTTGAAGAGTTGCTTCCAAGGTATTTAATTCAATTTGTATTTCAATCCAAGCAGCAAGTAGTGCAATACAGATGCCAATTGCAACACATGCCCAAAATAATGGATTATTGGTAAGCTGTCGCTTAAATTCAGACTTGAACAATGAATTCATAGCAAACACCTACTTATCACTTTTTAATGCAGACTGTATATCAACTAACTTTGCGTTTGAATAAATTCCTCCCATATTTGCCAGATGAATAGAAGTAACATCTCTCAGTTCTTCTGGAGATAGCGCAAAAGCAAGTTTGACGTCACATTCATCCCCTGCATTAATCCAAAAATACCCTTTTTCTTTTTCCACTTCCGAATTGTCAATTTGGGCATTTTCAGGTGTAATTTGGGACATGAAAATATTATGCCCCTCAGCATTAATTGAGTAACTAGTAAGTAATATATAGTCCGGACCATTTGAGGTGTGTTTTTGAACGGCGTCTATGTTTTTAAAATGAAGCGTATAGACTAGATACAAGCTATCTGCATTTTCTGGTGTGAATGAATTGTTAAGTGCTCCAGAGGTAAAACCTGCTTCGTCTATAGAATGACAAAGGATTACGTCTGTTACCGTTACCTCAATTGTGCCAACCCATGGCAGCTCAGCCCCAAAAGGAGTCTCAACTGGATCACCTTCTTCTTGATCAAGGCCAGTTAGTTGTACAACATCGCCAATTTTATAAATTTCTGAGGCCTCATTTTGTCTTTGCGCCACTTGCTGCGCAAAAAGTTCTTGCTGCGCCTGTTTTTGGGCAAGATTGTAAAAATAAAGCACGCCAGCAATGACGATACAAGCAATCAATAATGCCAAAGAACGAGCCTGTTGGGGGAGTTTATTTGTTTTTGAGTTTAAGTTTCTAGAATCGTGAGAAAACATAATAAGCCCCAGATGACCTCGATAAATCTACTACACGAGTCGGGACTCCATACGCCCTTCACTATGTTTTTCTTCAGTCTTTATCCTATTGCTGTAGAGGAGTAGTTGCCGACTCTCTTACCTTATTTCTATTCCTATAGGCATCATTGTTACGTCTTTTACTGTGAACGGTATCTTTTTATCGGTTAATAAATAACATATTCAATGACCGTTATTTATTAAAAAGAATCGCCACAGCTGAGCAGCTTTCAATTTAGTTAATAAAGCATAAAGAACGCTTAAAACAACTTACTTCTTTATAGACCCCTTACACCCACGTAACTGCTTGGCAGCAGCGCTTGAGCGCATCGATGTAGAGCTCACCAAAGGGCGAGAGGCTCTTCTCGTCGTGTGTAACGTAGCCAACTTCCATGTAATCATCAACAGCTAGAGGAATTGCAACAATGTTGGGGCCATTGAGCTCCTCGTTAATAAGACCGGTGCTGATGGTGTAACCGTTCAAGCCAATAATCAGGTTGAAGATAGTGGCGCGGTCTCGGACCATGATGTCCTTATCGCGATCAAGCGTTGCCAGAAGCTCCTCGGAGAAATAGAACGCGTTGTGCTCGCCCTGCTCGTACGAAAGGCGAGGGTAGGGGGCAAGATCGTTGAGCGTTACCGATGGACGTTTTGCCAGCGGATTGTCTTTTCCCACAAAGACGCTTGGCTTGCATTTAAACAATGGCGAGAAAACCAAGCCCTGGTCCTGCAACGTTTTTCTAATAACGCGCTCGTTGAACGAGTTGAGATAGAGGACGCCTACCTCACTTCTTAGCTTGGAGACGTCTTCAATAATCTCGTAGGTTTGCGTCTCTCTGATACGGAAGTCGTACTTTGAGCCGCCGTGCTCTTTAATCAGGTTGACAAAGGCCTCAACTGCAAAGGAATAGTGCTGGCAAGAAACGCAGAAGCGCTGTTTGGCGGGAGCGGTGCCCAGATAGCGCTCTTCAATAAGGTCAGTCTGCATGACAACCTGCCTGGCGTAACTCAAAAACTCCTCGCCATCTGCGGTAGGTTCAACGCCCTTGCTGGTCCTGTTAAAAAGGGAGATTCCCAGTTCGGCTTCAAGTTCTTTGACTGCGCTACTCAGGGTAGGCTGCGAGATAAAGAGCTGTTTAGCTGCGGCGTTAATAGTGCCTGCCTTAGCAATAGCAAGAACGTATTTAAGTTGAGTCAGAGTCATAAGTCGGGTTTCTACGCAGAGGTTTTTCTCGCCTTATTTAACACCATACTGCTGGTAGTAGGCATCAATGGCGCTCTTCAAGGTGTCGTCGATAATAACTTTGCCGTCAACCTCTTTGTTGTAGAGGGCCTCGGTAACCTCATCCATGGAGACAATGGCTGCGGTTGGCATGCCCCAGCGCTCAGAGACTTCCTGGAGAGCCGCAACTTTTCCGCCCTTGCCAACTTCCATGCGATTGAGCGAGACAATAAGGCCAACTACCTCGATGTTTGCAATAGAGGTAATCAGAGGATAGGTCTCTTCAATAGACTTGCCAGAAGTGGTGACGTCTTCAACCATAACTACTCTCTGGCCGTCTTTGAGCTCTGCTCCTAGAAGCATGCCGGCGTCGGCGCCGTGATCTTTTGCTTCTTTTCTGTTGGAGCAGTACTGAACCTGTTTGCCATAGAGCTCATTGATGCCCATTGTAGTGATAACGGAAAGGGGAATGCCCTTGTAAGCAGGACCAAAAACTACGTCAAAATCCAGGCCAAAGTTGTCGTGAATGGCGCGAGCGTAATAAAGTCCCAGCTTGTGGAGCTGCTCGCCAGTGACATAAGCGCCTGCGTTCATGAAGAAAGGAGATTTGCGACCACTCTTGAGCGTAAAATCGCCAAATGTAAGTACATTGCTATGGACCATAAACTCAATAAATTCGCGCTTGTAGTCTTCCATGGTTTCTCCTTTAGCAGGCCTTTTAAAGCGATAGCACTATGTAGGTATGTTTCACTGCACTAGTTTAACCGAATTACAGATGTGTGTTTTATGGCGCGCTGAGGTGGCTGTGTGAGATTAGCGTTATTACCGCCAGATATATAAAAGTGAACGTTTGCCATGTGGTTATGCGGTATTCTAAATAGATATTTGTTCGTCTCGCAGGATAGTCCTGCAGAGCGCAGGATAGACCTGCAGAGTGAGTTACAAGGAGGATATGCCCGTGGAGCGCATCACGATTTCTGCATTGTACGCAGATGCAGAGCAACTTGGTGGCCAAAAAGTTACCGTGGCCGGCTGGGTACGTTCAGTAAGGGATATGAAGAATTTTGGCTTCGTCACACTTAATGACGGTAGCTGCTTCAAAGACCTACAGGTTGTTATGAATCGTGAGAACCTTGGCAATTACGAGGAGGTTGCTTCTTGTGGCGTTGGCGCTGCTCTGATTATCGAGGGCGTCCTTGAGCTTACCCCTGATCGCCCGCAGCCTATTGAGCTGCAGGCTCAGACCATTGTGATTGAGGGACCATCCAGCCCAGATTATCCAATGCAGAAGAAGCGTCAGTCTCTTGAGTACCTTCGTACGCAGCAGCATCTTCGTCCTCGTACCAACATGTTCCGTGCGGTCTTCCGCATCCGTTCTGTGGCTGCCTTTGCCATCCACCAGTTCTTCCAGGATCGTGGCTTTGTCTACGTGAACACTCCAATCATCACTGCATCCGATGCTGAGGGTGCAGGCGAGATGTTCCGTGTTACCACGCTTGATTTGAACAACGTTCCACGTACCGAGAAGGGCGATGTTGACTACTCAAAGGACTTCTTTGGTCAGTCTTCTCACCTCACCGTTTCTGGTCAGCTTCAGGCAGAGAACTTTGCTATGGCCTTTGGTGACGTTTACACCTTTGGTCCAACGTTCCGCGCAGAGAACTCCAACACACGCCGCCACGCTGCAGAGTTCTGGATGATTGAGCCAGAGATGGCTTTCTGTGATCTTGCACAGGACATGGATGTTGCAGAAGAGATGCTGCGCTACGTTATTGCATACGTTCTTGAGCACTGCCCAGATGAGCTTGAGATGCTTAACAAGTTTGTGGATAAGGGTCTGCTTGAGCGCCTGAACCACGTTGCAACTTCCCAGTTCTCTCGTGTTTCTTACACCGAGGCAATTGAGATTCTGCAGGAGGCAGTAAAGGCTGGTCAGAAGTTTGAGTACCCTGTTGAGTGGGGTATTGACCTTCAGACTGAGCACGAGCGCTACCTCACCGAGCAGCACTTTGGAAAGCCAATCTTTGTTACTGATTATCCAGCAGAAATCAAAGCCTTCTACATGCGCCTTAACGATGACGGCAAGACCGTTGCCGCAGCTGACTGCCTTGTCCCAGGTATTGGTGAGATTATTGGTGGTTCACAGCGAGAAGATCGACTTGAGCTTCTGGAGAAGCGCATTGTTGAGCTTGGCATGAACCCCGACGATTACAAGTATTACTTGGATCTTCGTCGTTACGGCTCTTGCACACACTCTGGCTTTGGTCTTGGCTTTGAGCGCCTTGTTATGTACCTCACCGGTGTGGATAACATCCGCGACGTTATTCCTCACCCTCGTACCGTTGGCAACGCTGACTTCTAAGATTGCAGGTCACAGGCGGTGTGGCGGAGCGCGATTGGTGCGCTAACTTTACCGCTACAGTTGCCAAGTCTTTCTAGTTGGATTTTTGCGTGCAGGTTATGCATAGCCGTTATGCAAGAACTGCATAGCAGAGATGCGAGATAAAAAGTTTTTCTCGCCATATACCGATATATTTGCCCGTTGGCAGTAAAAATAGGACGTTCGTGCAAAATTGCGCGGGCGTCCTATTACGCTATAAGGAGCAGTTTTCTGCAGATGACCAGCGGAGGTAAACATGGTAAAGACTTTGGTTCTTGTAAGACATGGTGTATCTGAACGTGGCTCTGAAGACATGAGTCGAGAGCTTACGCGTGCTGGTCAGAGGGCTTTATCTGCCAATTATCCTCACATCTTTGGCCTGTTGGGGCCAGAGGGTGAAGAGGCAGAGATTTGGACAAGTCCTGCCCTTCGTGCACTTGAAACTGCAGAGATTGTGGCAGAGGCGCTGGACGCAGAAGGCTTAGAGATACATGATTCTCTTTACGATCAAGATCTTCCTGCACTTCAGGCAGAGCTTGAGCACGCTGATGCAGAAACGCTGATTCTTGTTGGTCATGCTCCATTTTTGGGTTATGTTGCAGAGACTCTTTTGGGATTTGAACTTCCGCTGACAAAGGGCGCTGTGTGCGCAATTGACGTACGCGGTTCACTTGGTCATCAACATAAGTGTGTCTGGAAGCAGCTTGGAGACGTTCGAGAGCCTCATGGAAAGCTTCTTTGGCTGGTCAGTGGTCCTTCTACTCAGCCTTGGGAGACGCTTGATGCCCTGGATGAGGCATGCGCTCATGCGGCAACCAACTTGGAAGACGCATATACAGAGTTCCGCGCTCATCCAGAAGACCCTGCAGTTATCGCAGCATTTAGGTTTGCTCTTAGAGGAACCCAGCTGCTTACCAAGTTTTTCTCGCCCCTTCTTAATGAGGAGGCAGTTGAGATTGCTGAGCCTGTTTATAGGCTGATGCTTGGTGCAACTACGCGTCTTCGTGAGATTGACGGCTTCTCTGATACCGTTGCAGATTTGATGGAGTCTGGAGAGCTCTCTCAGGGCTCCAAGCTGGTCAGCGCTGTAGAAGCAGCTCGCGAGTCTGAGCGCGATCGCATTTGCGAGGGTCTGCGCAAGAAGGCTGTCCGTCGCAGTCTGCGCTGTGCGCTGGATGAGCTCTTTGAGCCTGCATGGTCAGACGCGGTACTAAAAGATGGTATCTCGTTTGAAGACATTAGCAGCCGCTTTGATTACATGCTGGAGACTATTGATGCGCGCCTCTTTGGCTTGGATATGACTAGCTTCTCTGAGGTACACCATGCAAGGCGAGAAGTTCGTGAAGTTGAGCACATTCTTTTCCACCTCAGTGATATGCTGGGCGAGAAACGCGCAAATTACACCCAGATTATGCAAGACATTGACTCTGAGCTCAGCACTATTTGCACAGCTCAGCGTAATATTTCTCTGGTCAAAGAGTGGAAAGATTCTATGGACTTCAGAGATGTTATCTCAGACCTCGCAATTGTTTCAGAACATGAAAAAGTTTTGATTGAGCGTGTGATTGAGGGTAGAGAGACTAGTATCCTAAGGTAATCACATAGTCCACGTTTGGAGTGCAGAGACGTTTGTGCGGCGTGGATGATGATTATGAGGGAGGATGCTATGTCTGAGAGCATCGAGACTCGCTGCGTACAGGGCGGTTATCAGCCTGGTTGCGGTGAGCCTAGGCAAGTGCCTATCATTCAATCAACCACGTTCAAATATGACGAGTCGATGCAGCTTGGAGAGTTGTTCGACCTCAAAGCTGCTGGCTATTTCTATTCTCGTCTTCAAAACCCAACGCTTGATAATGTAGCTTCAAAGATTTGTGCTCTTGAGGGCGGTACGGCTGCAATGCTGACTTCTTCTGGTCAGGCAGCAAGCTTCTTTGCCGTCTTCAATATTGCTGAGGCCGGAGATCACTTTATTGCGCTTTCCACCATTTATGGCGGAACCTTTAACCTGTTTGCTATCACTCTTAAGAAGATGGGCGTGGAGTGCACGTTTATCTCGCCAGATGCAACTGACGAGGAGATTAACGCAGCATTCAGACCAAATACAAAGTGCGTCTTTGGTGAGACTGTTGCAAACCCCGCACTGGTTGTTCTTGATATTGAACGTTGGGCAAAGGCCGCTCATGATCATGGCGTACCTCTGATTGTTGACAATACTTTTGCTACGCCTGTGAACTGTCGTCCTCTTGAGTGGGGAGCAGATATTGTGACCCATTCAACAACCAAATATATGGACGGTCATGGCTCTGCTGTTGGCGGCGCCATTGTTGACGGTGGCAACTTTGATTGGGCTGCTCATGCAGATAAGTTCCCAGGTCTGACCCAGCCTGATCCTTCGTATCACAACCTTGTCTATGCAGATACCTTTGGTAATGGTGGTGCCTTTATTACTAAGGCAACTGTTCAGCTTATGCGTGACTTTGGTTCCATTCAGTCACCACAGAACGCTTTCTATCTTAACCTTGGCCTTGAGTCCCTGCATGTTCGTATGGCTCAGCATTGCAAGAATGGCCAGGCAGTTGCCGAGGCGCTTGTAAACAATCCTAAGGTTGCACACGTAAGCTATCCTGGCCTCCCAGGTGACAAGTACTACGAGCTTGCTCAGAAGTACCTTCCAAACGGTTCCTGCGGTGTTATCACTGTTGACGTTGCAGGTGGTCGCGAGGCTGCCGAGAAGTTCCTGGGTAACCTCAAGGTATTCTCCATTGCTACACACGTTGCGGACGCTCGTTCTTGTTGCTTGCATCCAGCTTCTTCAACGCATCGTCAGCTTACTGACGAGGAGCTTGTAGCAGCAGGCATTGCCCCAGGTACTGTGCGCTTGAGCTGTGGTATTGAGGGCACTGAGGACCTTATCAATGACGTCGAGCAGGCACTTGCTGCGCTGTAGTCAGACGCTCTATAACCATTCATAGGTATGGCGAGAAGATCTTGGAACCAGAGGATCTTCTCGCCATGTTTTTGTGAGGAGTGCGTTGTTGCGCGGGATGCGATTTCTGTGACGTGAGCAGAACGTGACCACTGAGGGAGCGAGCGGAGCTGCAGTAGATTGCGCTATTGAGCTCGGGAGATGGATTCAGGATCTAAGTGATCTTCTGGGCAGGAGAGCTCGGACGCTGCGAGTTCTACATCGGTGAGCTGAGCGTCTTCATTCTGGGCGGCATCAGATGCATCGTCTGTGCTATCAGCATCGTCTGCATCTACACCTTTGAAGTGCTTGCGATAGATGTGGATGAGGCAGCCAACAGAAAGCAGTGCTGAGAGTATGTTGGACACAACTGAGACGTACCAAAGTGCATCCAGACCAAAGGGCCTCAGCACCATAAGTGAGCTGATAGGGAAGATAAGTGCCATAAAGATGCTCAAGAGATTGGAAATCTTTGTCTGCTTGAGGGCAATAGCAAGACTCTCGGTACACATGGTAATCCAGCTAAAAATAAAGATAAATGCGTGGATGCGCATAGCTGGGATGGCCATATTGAGCAACTCTTGCGTTCCTTCGGGCAGGTAGAGCTTAACTAAGAACTCCGAGAAGAAGAACGAGACGCAGAACGCAAAGATGCCAATGATGATACCTGTAGAGAAGATGTACTTCTCGATAGCAAGTACTCGATCTTTTTTCTTTGCACCCCAGTTATAGCCAATAGCTGGTTGCATGGCGTCGGCCTGCCCATAAATAAGCGGTTGGATAAGGCCACCAGAATAGAGAAGCACGCCATAAGAAGCAATGGCAATATCTCCACCAAGGCTCAGTAGGGCAGCGTTCATTAACAGGGAATAAATCCTGCTTGAGATATTCTGCATAAAGATAGGGAAGCCATTTACAAAAATCTCTCTTATGTGCGTCCAGTTAAAACGCGGCTTTACAAATTTGAGAATCTGCTTGTTGCCAATAAAGGGCCAGACACCATAAAGTGATGAGAATGCAATAGAGATGCAGTAACCCAGCGCTGCGTATTCAACGGAAAGTCCCAAGACACCTAGAAAGTAGTACTCAAGCACGGTTCCCAGAATTGCGGAAATAAAGGCAATGCTGGTAGAGCGCCTAATTTTTCCACAGATTTTAAGGAAGTTATCAACGGCGTACGAGATGCACATAACCGGCAAGAACAGTGTCCATACACGCAGGTAGATGACTCCTTGCTCGGCAATCTTTCCCTGAGCTCCCATAAGCGCAAGAACGTTTGGTGCACAAAAGAAGAAGAAAATGCCACTGATAACGCCAGTTGTAATAAGCATGATAAACGCGATGGTGAAGATATTATTAGCCGTTTGATGGTTCTTCTTGCCGTGCTCAACTGCAATGACCGCAGAGGCTCCAACGCCAATAAGGTCGGCAACGGCAAAGCAGAGAA
>USKU01000009.1 GCA_900555335.1 uncultured Atopobium sp.
GAGTATGTCGATAAGACCGGTCGTCGTCCAACGTATGAATATGCGCTGATCAAAGGCGTTAACGATTCTGACAATGAGCTTGGAGCTTTGAGAGACTTCTGTCGAGGAACGCTCTGCCACGTTAACATCATTCAGCTTAACGAGATTGAGGGCTCTAAGTTCCATCCAACATCCCCTGCCCGCGCACAGGAGTTTGTAAACAGCCTCAACTCTGTTGGCGTTGAAGCAACCATCCGTCTTTCTCGTGGATCTGACATTGATGCTGCTTGTGGACAGCTCTTCCAGAAGAGAAACGCACGTTAAACGCGATATACCCTACACATTACAGGTAAAGAAGGGACCCTCTCGAGTCCCTTCTTTTTTAGTTCATATATAGAACATTTGTTCTAATTAATTGCTTTGAGCCATTCTTTTTCTACTCTCGCTTGATGAGAGAGAATATTTTTTGAAGTTTTTCTATCAACACCACCTGAATAATCGTCGAGAATTGCATCAAGTGCCCTTCTCGACCTTCTCATTGCGTGGAGAAAACTTCTTTGCGCTTCTTTAGTTAACAAGGTGTGCTTAGCGAGAAAAGCTATTCCGAGCAGTGAAACTGTAGATATGATTGCAAACTTTATCTTCATTATGCTTCTTTACCGTTTGATAGTTTTTCAACTAAAGCAGCAAGCTCATCTTCGTCATTGAATTCAATTTCAATTTTATTCTTGCCGCGAACATTTCGCACTTTGACTGGAGTATCCAAAGCAATTCTTAATTGCCTTGCCGCACGCTTATATGCCTGTGGAGTTGGTTGTCTTTTTGGTTTCTCTATATTAGTGACAGAAAATAGTGGAGCAAGGTTTTCTGTCTGGCGGACAGACAAGTTCTCTTCAATTACTTTCTGAGCAAGTTTGATTCTTCCTTCTTTACCACTAACGGAAAGAATTGCACGAGCGTGTCCAGCACTGATACGTCCTTCTACCATCAAAGTCTGTACCTCTGTTGGAAGGTCAAGAAGACGTAGGGTATTTGTGATTGCAGATCTTGATTTTGAGAGGACCTTGGCCAAATCGTCTTGGGTTAAGTTCTCCTGTTTAATTAGCTGCTTATAACCTTGTGCTTCTTCGATTGGGCTTAAGTCAGATCTCTGCAAATTCTCAATAAGAGCAAGCTTGAATACTTCCTCGTCAGAGATTGTTTTGATTACAACAGGTACTTCCTCTAATTTTGCAAGTTTCGCAGCCTGAAAACGTCTCTCACCAGCAACAATTTCGTAGTGGTCGCCCTTCTCGCGAACAAGAAGTGGCTGAAGAATACCGTTTTGCTTAATAGAATCACTGAGTTCAGTGAGCTCAGCTTCGTCAAAACGCTTGCGAGGCTGGTCTTTATTTGGCTTAATCTTCTTCAAAGGCAGCGTGGTAGTTTCTTTTTTATTACCAACCTCTGCATCTACCTCGCTAAAGAGCGAATTAAGGCCTTTACCAAGTCCTGATTTTTTAACCACGACGATTCACTTCCTTTGCAAGTTTGTTATATGCAAGTGCGCCCATACTTATTCGTGCATACATGGTTACTGGCAAACCATGACTTGGTGCCTCAGCAATTTTGACGTTTCTTGGAATAAGTGTCTTGAATACCTTGTTACCAAAGTAGTTAGATACTTCGTTAACTACCTGCTTAGATAGGGAAGTTCTGCTATCAAACATGGTCATTACTACGCCAAAGATTTCAAGATCTGGATTAAGCTGTTTTTGCACCATCTTCATTGATTCAACAATCTTGGTAACGCCTTCTAGTGCATAATACTCGCACTGAATTGGGATAAGTATGCTATTTGCGGCAACTAAGGCGTTAATTGTTAGAAGTCCTAATGATGGTGGGCAATCAATCAAAATATAGTCAAAAAACTCTTTAACCTGGTCGATTGCTCTTTTTAAAATGTTTTCTCTTGAGTCAACGGAGACAAGTTCAATTTCAGCACCGGCAAGTTGAATGGTTGCTGGTGCAATAGTTACGTATTTCTGAACTGTTTGCTGCAATACCTCTTCGATTGGCGTTTCATTGAGAATTACGTCATAAATATCAGCTTCAAGTTCCTCTTTATCAATTCCAAAACCACTTGTCGCATTTCCTTGTGGATCAAAATCGATAATGAGAACTTTCTTCTTTGTTTCACCTAATGCAGCCGCAAGATTAATTACGGTAGTTGATTTTCCAACTCCGCCTTTTTGATTAATTACTGCCAGAACTTTAGGATCTCTATCTTGAAATCCCCTCGAAAGGTCTTTGTAGCTCATTTATCCTCCGTTTGACCAAGTTTATTTAATAATACAGAATGTTTCACGTGAAACATTCCACAATTACCCTCTTCTTGCAACAAACGGATTTGATTTAGCCGTTCCGGTTTTTCTTGGTAATTTAATTTTGCTCTTTGTAACTTTTTTGTATAAAAGAATTTCTCGATGGCCAAGATTGTTTGGTAACTCAAATGTTTCACGTGAAACATTATCGTATCCAAAAATTTTGGCTGCTTGAGAGGCGTCCTGAAGCTCTATCTCATCAACATTGGCCTTCATTACTATAAGAGTGCCATGAGGGGCTAAGAAAGGCTCTGCGTACTCCAAAAGAATATTTGTCTTTGCAACAGCTCTAAAAGTCACAAAATCAAACTTCTGTTTATAACTATTTGGAATTTCTTCTGCACGAAGCTTCTCAGCCCTAACTCTTTCATTTAGAGCAATCTCATCAATCATTGACTGAACAGCATTGATCTTTTTTCCAATAGAGTCGACCAACAACGTTTTATTTTCACTCATGATTGCAAGAGGCAGTCCAGGAAAACCTCCTCCGGTACCAATATCGATATAGTTGTGAGTACCAGATAAAAACTCATTACACACTTTGAGTGGTAACAGAGAATCAAGAATATGGAGTACTAGCGCGTCATCAACTGAAGTAATTCTTGTGAGGTTCAGATTCTTATTTATCTCAATTAGTAGTTCAATATGTTTCAGAAGCTGTCTTCTTTGGTGCTCTGTTGAATCGATTCCATAGTTAAGGAGAAGTTCCTTCAGTACATTCTCTTTTGAATTATATAAGGACTTATTTGATTCAAACATTGCTTCTCCTGTGACAAAACTTCTTGTAACAAGAAGAATTGTCACAAAAAAAGAGGAAGGCGTAAACCTTCCTCATCAAATTACTAAAGCTTGTTAGAGGTTCTTAGCTATTGATAGCGGTTACCACAACACGACGATATGGATCATCGCCCTCAGAGTGTGTAGTAACCTCAAGGTTGTCCCTCAGTGCGATATGAATGATGCGACGCTCATAGCCACTCATTGGAGCAAGAGAGACCTTACCAATCTTCTTTGCACGAGCAGCAGCAGAGAGTGCCATCTCCTGAAGCTTATTACGGCGGCGGCTCTTGTAGCTTTCAACATCAACAGATACTGGATAGTGGAAGTGAAGCTTAGCGCTCATAAGAGAAGAGAGAACCATCTGAAGAGCCTCAAGCGTATTACCATGACGACCAATGAGAATTGCAAGATCGCCGCCGGTTACGTCAAGAATAAGTTCTCCATCTTCACCGTCGTACTCATCAATTGCACAGCTATTCTCACCAAAGAAGGAGAGAAGCTCTCTTAGATAAAAGACAGCGGTATCAGCAATCTTATTCATCTCAGCATCAGTAAGCTGAATTCCAGCTTCAAAGTGCTCTCGAATTGAAGCAAACTCGTCTTGTGAATCAACGACAGGAGACTCATTAAGAGCGTTTGGCTCAGAAACGAAAGTCTCATCCTCCATGTCGTCCTCCAGTCAATATAAAAAGTTTAACTATTAATCTACTGTAACAAATCCTGTAAACAAAAGTTATTTTGTTTAACCCCAGCTCTTAGCCCTTTTTGTGAGGGCGTGGCTTCTTCTCTTTTCTAACCACGTCTACCTCGATTGGCTTATTAGCCATCTGAGCCTGTGCCTTGAGCTTCTCTTTTTCCATAATGCGCTTGGTAATAAGCTGCTGCTGAGCAAGCTGCCAAATACCAGAAGTTACGTAGTAGAGAAGAACAGCTGCTGGCACAGTCCAACCAAACCAGAGCATCATGAGGGTCATCATGCCACCCATCATGTACTGCTGAGTACGCTGCTCACCGGAACTTGTACGAGCATTTACTGCCATGGAAAGGAAGGTAGTAAGGCCAAACAAAAGAACAAAAATCATATAAGGGATAGCGGTAACAAAGCCATCAACAGCAAAAATGTCGGATGTTGCACGCGCGATAGACGGAAGAATGTTGTAGAAGCGGGAGTCTACTGGAACCATCTTTGCAACGGTAAAGAGTGCAATAAAGATAGGGGACTGTAAAAGCAGTGGTAGACAACCACCAAGAGGATTGAAGTTGATTTCTGCGTAAAGTTTACGCATCTCTTCATTCTGCCTTACAGGATCATCAGCATAGCGCTCCTGGATTTCTTTGAGCTTAGGCTGAACAACACTCATGCGAGCCATAGAGGCTGTCTGTTTGTTGGTCATTGGAACCAGGATAATACGGATGATGATGGTAAGCAGGATAACTGCCATACCCCAGTCTCCCGAGAATGATTGAAGTCCCGCTAAGACTGTGTATAGAAAGTTAACAATCCAATCCCACATATTTCCTCCGGTGCGTTCCTTTACGGAACGGGATCGTATCCTCCCTTATGAAAAGGGTGACAGCGAGCAATACGCTTAAGAGCAAGCCAACTTCCCTTTTTAACACCGTACTTTTGTATAGCTTGAACTGCATATTCAGAACAAGTGGGTCTGTAAATACAGTGCGGCTTAAAAAGGGGAGAGATGTTTCTTTGATAGAAACGAATAGCACCTAGGAACAAGTTTGCGAGAAAAGAACCTTGTCTTTTCTCGCTCATTTGACCCCTGTCTTTCTTAGCAAAGCATCCAAAGAAACGCTTATATCAGCAGGATTACTGCTGTGTGTATCTTTAGTCGCAAAGAGAATAATGCCGTATCCCTCAACAGGTAAACCACTCTTTCGAGCTGCTTCGCGTAAAACGCGTTTACACCTGTTTCTAAATACGGCGTTACCTAGTCTTTTTGGAGCTACAAAGGCTACCTCGGAAGGATGTGCCTCAGTGGATGGTGCTACTCGTATACGAAGAACAGAACTTTGAGCCCTCTTCCCCGCAGAGAAGACCCTTTCAAACTCTGAACGAGATTTAATGGTCTTCACAGAAACATTCCTTAGACAGTGAGGCGCTTACGGCCCTTAAGGCGACGACGAGCGAGAACGGCACGACCATTCTTAGTTGCCATACGTGCACGGAAACCGTGGGTAGTTGCGCGCTTGCGCTTATTTGGCTGGTAGGTACGCTTCATAGCTATTTCCTCCCGAACGGGTACAGTATCGATTAAAAAGCCTACAGATTGTACTCGCGTTTATAGGTACCTGTCAAATTTTCTACGCAAATACCTCAACTTTTTCTCTTTTATTCAAAAAACTTAGCGAGAAAACCTTTCATTTTGAAAATTTCACTTGTGATACATGAAGAAATTTGTTGAAAGGAATATTTCTGTAAGCTGAAATATATCCGTTAAATGCTACTATCATTCAGTACGTCTTTCACAAAGATATAAATTTATCTACAGATGTTTAACACATGTTGAAAACTTTCATTCACTGTGAAAGAAAACGAAAAGTTCTCTTCATTTGTTTAACAATTGTTGAAAAGGAGGTGTCATGGCAAGAGATTTCTTTCCTTTTGTTGAGGAAAATACCAACCTGGATGAAAAAGGTACTGGTTCTAATAACACTCTCACCGTCCGCTATGCTGCGCGTATTGCAGTGTATGACGATAAAGCCGCAGCACCTCGCGTTGTTCTTGTAGAACCTAAAGATGTTCGTTCTTATCTTGATGAGATTGTAGCAACCGTTAACCAGCTTGCTCACGAGCAGGGTGGAAAAATTCCTTTTATGGTTATGCGCGAGATTGTGGAAAATTTCATTCATGCTCGCTTTGTAGCACCTACAATCTCAATTATGGACAACGGAAATACCATTAGGTTTTCAGATCAAGGACCTGGTATTAAAGAGAAAAACCGAGCTCTTGAGTTTGGCACTTCTTCTGCAACGGAAGAAATGAAATCGTTTATTAGAGGCGTTGGCTTTGGTCTTCCTTATGCTCAGCAATACATGGTTGAGAAGGGTGGAAGCCTCACCCTTGAAGACAATATCTCTGGCGGAACAATTGTTACTTTATCAACACGCCGCTCTAAAGATGCTCATATTCAGACACTTCCAACTCAAGAAGAAGCTGAAGAATTGCCTGTTAATCAAAATCAGCAGACAATTCCACATACCCCACAAGCAATATCTCAACAGGCAACTGCACAACCAGCTGCACAACTTCCTAATCTGGTCTTAACAGATCGAGCAAAACAAGTTCTTCAGTATCTCTCTGAACATGAATGGGTTGGAGCAACAGAGCTTACTAGTACCTTTGGTCTTTCTACACCAACCTGGTCGCGAGAGCTAAAATCGCTGGTAAACATAGGAATAATTGGAAAAGTTGGGCAAAAATATAAGCTCACTACTATTGGAGAAACCCTCCTTTCATAGAGTTTCTCAACATTATTCGCTGAAAGTTATCAACATTCCTCTATACTAGGTGTCCCAATTTTCAACATTTTGATTGGACACGTATGGATGCATCAATTGATTCAGACGCAGTAGCTCTGTGGCAAGACGCAATTGACCTCTTGGTTGAAGAGAATCAGCCAGAGGCTTTTATCGCTATGTTGAGAACCTGCACTCCAATTAAAGTTGAAGATAACGCACTGTGTGCTGAAACATCAATGCGCTTGGCATATAACCGTATCCTTAAGAATCTTCCGATTGTTGAGAGATGTCTTTCGGCAGCAGCCTTTGAAGACATTATTTTAAGCCTTACTCTTACAAAGTCTTCTACTCCTGTTACCACTACTTCCACAATGACTCCTCAAGAGTTCAATGCTTGGAAGCAAAAAACTGCGCCTATAAAAGCAGTTGTTCCAGAGCAGATTCAAGATTTTGAATCCCAGGAACAAAGCCTTGAAGAATTAAAACAGCAGACCTTAAAGCGTCGTAAGAGTAATCCTCTTTATGAAGAGACATCTTTCAATTCAAACCTCACGTTTGATCGCTTTGTTGTTGGTGATGAGAATGAGCTTGCACATCAGCATGCATTAAATGTTGCAAATGACGCAAAAGGTAAGGCAAACCCACTGTTTATTTACGGTGCAAGCGGCCTTGGAAAAACTCACCTTCTACGTGCGGTTCAAAACTATATCAACTCTGAAGATATCGAACGTGTTTGTGTTTACAAAGATGCAGATGCCTTTGTTGATGACTACGTAAATGCAGTTCGTAAAAACGCGTCAGGAAACGCGGCAACAGAGCTTAGTAATAACTACCAAAACATTGATGTTCTTATCATCGATGATGTCCAAAAACTTGCTGGTAAAGCAGGTACTATTAACTTCTTCTTCAATATTTTTAACTCTCTTATTGATAGAGGTAAGCAGATTATTCTTGCCGCAGATAGAACACCTGCTCAGCTTGGTATGGGATCTGACGGCTTTGATGATCGTATTACTTCTCGCATGAGTGGTGGCATCGTTATTGGTATTGAGTCTCCAAGCTACGAGATGAAACTCAATCTTATTCATGTCTTCTGCGACCGCGCATTTAAAGAAAGAAATTCTTCTCTTTCTGCAGACGATTTGCCAGAGGACATCCGTCGTTACATGGCTGACAAGGCTGGTCAAAGTATTAGAACGCTTGAGGGCTTCTGTAATCGCTGTGTAACTGGTCAGATTAAAGCAAAAGAATCTGGCACAAATATTAAACAGGAAGAAATCGATAAGATTGCAGACACGCTCTGGCGTCGCGTTTCAAAGACCGTAAATATCGAGAAGGTCCAAGAAGTTGTAGAAAATATCTATGGCATTAGTCATCGAGATATTGTTGGTAACAAGAGAAATAAAGAGATTGCAGAACCTCGTCACGTTGCAATTTATCTTGCTCACGACCTTTGCCAATACACACTGGTAAATATTGGTAAGCATTTTGGTGGAAGAAAACACGCAACTATTTTGCACAGCATTGAGGTAATAGAAGAGAGAATCAAAGAAGACAAAAGTTTCTATGATCAAATTTCTCAACTCAAGAAGACTATCCTTGAACAAAGTTAGTGTTTAAAACCTGTTAGTAAGGTGTTAATTGATGAAGAGAAGTAATGGTTTGTTGTTGAGAGTTTAAGAGGGGGAGTTTTACTTTGTTTATGAATGTCAAAAATAAGCAAACAAATCTGACCTCTAGAAACATATTTCTACCTCTAGAAATGTAAAGCTTTCTTCTTTTCAACATAGCTTATTATTACTACGATATTTTTATTCTTATCTAAGAAATAATAGAAAGGGTCGTCATGAAATTTACCGTAAGTCAATCCGCTCTCCAGACGGCACTTGATATTGTTTCTAAGGGTATTGGTTCTAATACAACACTTCCTATTCTCTCTGGTATTTACCTCAAAGCATTTAATGGCATGCTTGAGTTACAATCCAGCGACTTAACTATTTCTATTAAGCATCAAATTGCAGCAAACGTAGAAGAAGAAGGAGAAACAGTTGTTTCTGGAAAGGTTATCCAGAACATTGTTAAAAATCTTCCTGACGCTGCAATTACTTTTGAAGGTGGAGAGCGTACGCTTTCTGTAACATGCCAGCGTTCTTCTTTTAGACTTAATACTCTTTCTGCTCACGACTGGGCTCAATTCCCAGAGTTTGATCTTGAGAAAACTTGTGAGCTCCCAAGCCAGCTTCTATCAACTATGGTTGATAAGGTGTATCGAGTAACTTCTAAAGAAGCTTCTCGTCCTATTCTTCAGGGAATTTCTCTTACTGTTGAGGACAATACTATTCGTCTTGTTGCTACTGACTCGTTCCGTCTTGCCGTTTGTGATTCCAACACAGATACTCCAGCAGGTGAGTCTTTTACTGCAATTATCTCTGGTGAAGTGTTCCATGACGTTCTTTCCATGCGTAGCATGACTGAGAAGGTTTTGATTGGTACTACAGATAACCAGGTAGTCTTCCAGTTTGGAAACACTACTCACATCTCTCGTAAGATTGAAGGTCATTTCCCTGACTATAAGCAGCTACTTCCTACGTCTTGCACCGCGTCAGTTGATATCAACGTTGAAGATTTTTCTGCAGCCCTGAAGCGCGTCTCTGTTATTGCACTAGCAAATCCTTCAGTTCGTTTTGATGTTGATGCCGATGGTAAAGAAGTTAAGCTCTCTGCATCCTCACCAGATCAAGGTGAGTCTTCCGAGCATATTGAAGCTCAGATTGAGGGAGATTCCCTTTCAATTGCTTTGAATTATCACTATGTCTTTGATTGTGTAAATGCTGCTCCTTCTAAGGATCTTCTGCGCCTTGAGCTACAAGGTCCTTCTCAGCCAGCTATTTTCAAATCAAACGGCAAGGTTAACTACTTGTATCTTCTGATGCCTGTTCGCCTCTAATTTGATAGGGGTTGTGTGGGACTTAAAGTTGAACATGTTTCGCTGTATAACTTTCGTTGTTTTTCTTCGAAAGAGATAGATTTATCTGCACAAACTACTATTTTTGTAGGAAAGAACGCTGCAGGTAAGACAAATACTGTTGAAGCACTACAACTCCTTACTGCTGGGTATTCATTTAGAAAACCCACACCATCACAGCTCCTTCTTACAGGTACTTCTGAGGCAAAGATAGAGATTTCTCTTACAGGAGATGGAAGAAAGCTAGAAAATACCTGCACCATTACAGAACGCCGCCGTCAATTTTCAAAGAATGGCAAAAAATGCCAGGCTGCAGATATTTCTGGAACACTGATGTCGGTACTTTTTAATCCCGATGACCTTTCAATGATTAAAGGTGGCGCATCGTATCGCCGAGAAGAATTTGATGACTTTGGCCGCCAGGCAAATAAAAGCTACTTCAAGGTTTTCTCGGCATATACCAAGACAGTTGAACAAAGAAATAAGCTGCTTAAATCTGATTGGCCAGATGAAAATTTGCTTGATGCTTGGGATCTTTCACTTGCAAGAGGAGGGGCTACGCTTCTTCATGCACGAATTCATTTGTTTGATCGCCTGGCAAAGAAGACATGTGAGATCTACCAGAAACTTTCTGGTGGAGAACACCTGGAAATGAACTATATTTCTTCAATTGGTAAGGTTTCTCTTGATGCTTCTAGAGAAGAAATCGCGGATCAGTTCTTGAAGGCTTTAAGTGAAGCTCGCACGGATGATATCCGTCGTCAGCAAAGTACAAAAGGACCTCATCGAGACGACGTTGAGTTTTTAATTGAGGGCAAAGATGCTAGAAATTTTGGTTCTCAAGGCCAAATTAGAACTGTCGTTTTAGCACTTAAGATGGCAGAAGTTCTCCTTTCAGAAGAAATACTTGGCGAGAAACCCTTGCTGCTTTTAGATGATGTTATGAGTGAGCTTGATGAAGACCGCAGAAAAGCCATCATGGAATTTGCATTCCATGACATTCAAACGGTAATTACCACTACAAACCTTGGGTATTTCTCTGAAGAGGTTTTAGAAAAAGCGCAGATAGTTAGGTTTAGCGATGAATAATCAACAAGAAACACCTGCGCGCGGTGGCAATGAAAATGCAAAAGATTTAATGAGTTCTCTGCTTGGAACCTTCAAAGATTCTAAGAGCATGTCAAAAAATCGTCGTGCCTATCTTGCGTGGGTTGAAGCAAATGGTGAAAGAGAGACAGAACATACAACCGGCGTATTTGTTAGAGAAGTTGCTGGTAGAGAGTACCCTGTACTTACTGTCTATGTAGACAATCGTATGTGTATGATTGATTTTCTTGCACAGAGAGAAATTTATAGAGCCAGGCTCTCAGAGCAAGGCCTGGAGTTCTCAGACCTTGAATTTAAGCTGGACAAATACAATAGACATGCTGATAAAGAAGCCAACTCATCAGAAAAGCAAGCACAGGGCCAAAAAGAAGAGAAAAAAGATCTTCCAGAACTCACACCAGAAGAGAAATTACAAATTTCTGAGTTAGTTTCTGGACTTTCTGAGCCACTTAAGTCAACGGCTTATAAAGCGATTGAAGCAAGTTTTAGACAAAAAAAGAGTCTTTAGTCTAATCTGTCACTAATCTGTCCTTAAATCTCTTTACAGAGCCTCTCAGATACCAAATAATGCTGTTTAAACAATGAAATTTCTCTGTGCCGAGTTGATTTTGGCGATTTCATAGTAAAATACCTATATCATTCCGCTCACAATTGAAGAGAGGACTTACGTGGCAAAAGAAAATAAGTATGACGGTACAGAGATTAAGATCCTTGAAGGCCTTGAGGCTGTTCGTAAGCGTCCAGGTATGTATATTGGTACAACTTCAGCTTCTGGTCTACATCACCTTGTTTGGGAGATTGTAGATAACTCAGTCGATGAGGCAATGGCTGGTTATTGCTCCAAAATTAAGGTAACCGTTCATCCAGATAACTCTATTTCTGTTGAAGATAATGGTCGTGGTATTCCTGTAGACCTTCATCCCCAGAAAAAGATCCCAACTCTTGAGGTTGTTCTTACTATCCTTCACGCAGGTGGTAAGTTTGATAATAACGCTTATAAAGTCTCCGGTGGTCTTCACGGCGTTGGCGTTTCTGTTGTAAACGCTCTTTCAAAGAAACTCGTTGCGCAGGTTAAGCGTGATGGCAAAATCTACGAGATGGTCTTTGAGCGCGGTAAAACCGTTCAGAAGATGAAGGAAATTGGTACTTCAAAATCTAACGGTACTACCATTACTTTCTGGCCAGACGACATGATCTTTGAGACCACTACGTATAACTTTGACACACTTCGTGACCGTCTCCAGGAAACCGCATTCCTTAACAAGAACCTTAAAATTACCCTTGTTGATGAGCGTGAGCTTACTCCTCGTCAGATTGATTTCCAATATGCTGGCGGCATCATCGATTTTGTTAAGTACCTTAATGATGAGAAAACCGTTTTACCAGGACTTTCTCGTCCTATCTATATTGAAGGTAAGTCAGACCCTGACGCTCCAATGTCTCAGATGGGTGAGGTAGAGGTTGCTATTCAGTGGAATACTGACTTCAGTGACAGAACTCTTTCTTTTGCAAACGACATTTTCACTGAGGAAGGCGGAATGCACCTCGAGGGCTTCCGTACTGCTCTCACTAAAGTAGTAAATGATTACGGCACCAGGCAGGGAATTCTTAAAGAGAAAGACCCTAAGCTTGAGGGCGGCGATATTCGTGAGGGCTTAACTGCTGTTATTTCAGTTAAGCTGCCAGATCCTCAGTTTGAAGGACAGACAAAGGCAAAGCTTGGTAGTTCTTATATGAGAACTCTCACTAACAAGATTGTTACTCAGGGTCTCTCAGAGTACCTGGAAGAGCATCCAAATCAGGCAAAAGAGATTCTCAAGAAAGCATCTCAGGCTGCAAAAGGCCGTCTTGCTGCTCGTAAAGCTCGTGAAGCAACACGCCGTAAGGGACTTCTTGAGTCAGCTGCGCTTCCTGGAAAGCTTGCAGACTGCTCCGTTCGCGATGCAGAGATGACTGAGCTCTTCATCGTCGAGGGTGACTCCGCAGGTGGTTCTGCAAAGATGGCACGTGACCGTTCTATCCAGGCAGTTCTTCCACTTCGCGGAAAGATTTTGAACGTTGAGCGCGTACAGGCTCACCGCGCACTTTCTTCTGACACTATTACTTCGCTGATTACCGCTATTGGTACTGGTGTTGGAGATGAATTTAATATTGAGAAGGCTCGTTATCACAAGATTGTCATCATGACCGATGCCGATGTTGACGGCTCTCACATTAGAATTCTTCTGCTTACCTTCTTCTATCGTTACATGAAGCCAATGATTGACGCAGGTTATATCTACGTTGCTCAGCCTCCTCTGTATCAGATCAAGCCAAAGGGCAAAAAGAACGGTAAATACATCTATACCGATGAAGAACTTGCTCTTGAAACAAAGAAGTTTGAGGACAACACCAAGTTCACTATTCAGCGTTATAAGGGTCTTGGTGAGATGGATCCAGAGCAGCTGTGGGCAACCACTATGGAGCCAAAGAACCGCATTCTTCTGAAGGTAACCATTGATGATGCTCTTGCAGCTGATCGTGCAGTTTCTGACCTTATGGGCAATCAGGTTGAGAAGCGTAAAGACTTCATCCAAACACATGCAAAAGACGTCCGCTTCCTGGACATTTAATGGTTTCTCGCTAAATCATTAGACAGAAAATGAAAGGGTAACTTGTGGCAGACGATAAAAATATGAATGATGATCTTTTTGGCGCAGACGAGGATCAAGGCCTTGATGCACAAAACGATATGGATGAAGAATACGAAGATGACGAGGTAGAAGAAGACTCTGACGAGTTTGACCCAGAGACTGGGGAAAATCTCATAACGGGAGAAACTTCACACATTATCTCTGATGAAGCTGGTACTCGTCTTGACCTCTCAGACATCCACGGTGGCACGCTTAAGCCAA
Source organism: uncultured Atopobium sp. (assembly GCA_900555335.1). GTDB lineage: Bacteria > Actinomycetota > Coriobacteriia > Coriobacteriales > Atopobiaceae > Lancefieldella. The sequence goes on from USKU01000009.1 coordinate 13,566, forward strand.
CCGATTTGTCCTCAGAGATGAAGACTTCCTTCCTCGAGTATTCCATGTCCGTTATTGTTGCTCGTGCACTTCCAGATGTTCGAGACGGTCTTAAGCCTGTTCACCGCCGTATTTTGTACGCAATGAGCGAGGCTGGCATTACGCCAAACCGTCCACATAAGAAGTCTGCATGGGCAGTCGGTGAAGTCATGGGTAAGTACCACCCACACGGTGACTCCGCAATTTATGACTCCATGGTCCGTATGTCTCAGGACTTCTCAATGAGACTTCCTCTGATTGATGGTCACGGAAACTTTGGTTCTATCGACGGCGATCCACCAGCAGCAATGCGTTATACCGAGGCACGTCTTACCAGAAGTGCTATGGAGATGCTGGCAGAGCTTAACAAGAACACCGTTGACCTTCAGTCAAACTATGATGAGTCTTTGACAGAGCCATCAGTTCTTCCTGCTCGTTTCCCAAATCTTTTGGTTAACGGTTCTTCAGGTATTGCAGTTGGTATGGCCACCAACATTCCTCCTCACAACCTTGGTGAGGTTACTAACGCTGTCTGCATGATGATTGAGAACCCTGACGTTACCACTGAGGAGCTCATGACCGTTCTACCTGGTCCTGACTTCCCAACAGGTGGCATTATTATGGGTACTCAGGGTATCAAGGATGCTTATGAGACTGGTCGCGGTTCTATTACGGTCCGCGCAAAGGTTCACGTTGAGCAGGTCAAGAGCGGTCGCCAGCGCCTTGTTGTTACCGAGATTCCTTATCAGGTTAACAAGGGCCTTCTTCAGGAGAAGATTGCTCAGGCAGTCAACGAGAAGAAAATTGAAGGCATCTCCGACATGCGCGACGAGTCAAATCGTAAGGGTATGCGCATCGTCTTGGATCTCAAGCGTGATGCTGTTCCACAGGTTGTTCTGAATAACCTGTACAAGAAGACTCAGCTTCAGTCCAACTTTGGCATCATTGACCTGGCCTTGGTTGACGGTGTTCCTCGTACCCTTTCTCTTCGTGAGATTCTTCGTCACTACATTGATCACCAGATTGATGTTGTACGCCGTCGTACTGAGTTTGACCTGGACAAGGCACAGAAGCGTGTCCACATTTTGGAAGGCCTTCTGACCGCAGTTGATAACATCGATGAGATTGTCCACATCATCCGCAGCTCGCAGGATGATGCTGAGGCAAAGAAGCGCATGAACGAGCGTTTTGGCCTGGATGAGATTCAGGGCGAGGCAATCCTTCAGATGCGTCTGCGCCGCCTCACCGGTCTTGCTCGTCAGGATCTTGTCGACGAGATTTCCCAGCTCAGACTCGATATTGCCTACTACGAGGATCTTCTCGCTCACGAGGAAAAGATTCTGGCTGTTATTGCCGATGAGCTTCGTGAGATTTCCAACCGCTACGCTGACAAGCGTCGTACGCAAATCTCTGACCAGGATATTCAGAACCTGGACGTCGAGGATCTTATCGCCGAAGAGGATATGGTTGTCACCGTTACTCACGCAGGTTACGTAAAGCGCGTTCCTGTTGAGATTTATCGCTCTCAGAAGCGCGGCGGCAAGGGTGTTCAGGGCGTCTCTCTCAAAGAGAACGACTTTGTCGAGAATCTCTTTGTTGCATCTACCCACGATTACGTGCTGTTCTTTACCAACTTTGGTAAGGTGTACCGCCTCAAGGTCCACGAGCTTCCTGTTGGTAACAGAACTACTAAGGGTAGCGCCATCATCAACGTTATCGAGACGCTTGCAGAGGGCGAGAAGGTCAAGGCAGTTATTACAACCCGAGACTTCCCAGAAGACAACTACCTGATGTTTGCTACTAAGCAGGGAATGGTCAAGAAGACAGCAATGTCTGAGTACGACCGTACCCGTAAGGACGGCCTCATTGCCATCAACCTTAAGGATGGCGACGAGCTTGTTAACGTCCGTCGTGTCCACCCAGGTGACAAGGTTGTTCTGTGCTCCTCCGACGGTAAGGCAATCCTGTTTGACGAGGCAGAGGCAAGAAGCATGGGCCGCGGTACCTCGGGTGTTCGTGGTATCACGCTCAAGGGCAATGCGACTATGCTTGGCATGGAGATTACCAACGGCAACGGTGACCTTTTCGTTATTACCGAGAAGGGCTACGGAAAGCGTACGGCAATTTCTGAGTATCCAGTTCACAAGCGTGGTGGCCAGGGTGTCTTTACCATCACAATGACGGAGAAGAAGGGTAACCTGGTTGCCTGCCGCGTTGTTGGTCCTCAGCACGAGATTATGATCATGTCCGAGGAGGGCGTTGTAATCCGCGTCAAGGCTGGCGACATCTCCAAGCTTGGCCGCTCCACTCAGGGCGTCAAGGTTATGAACCTCTCTGGTACTGACGTTGTTTCTGCAGTTGCTCGTATGGTTGCCAACAAAAAGAAGGCTCCTAAGCACGCAGAGAACCAAGGTATGCTTGATCTGATGGCAGCAGGCGCTCGCGATGCTGACGAGGCAGAGTCTGTTGACCTCGGAGATGAAGAGGAAGTACTGGACGATTCACTGCTGGATGATGACGAATAAGCATTTCAGCTATACGTAATTTGAAGAGCTCAAGGGGTAATTCCCTTGGGCTCTTTTCGTTTACCGAGAAAATCAGCACGCTAACGGTAGTGATTTTTATATAAAAGAAAGTTGCTAGAAAGCGTCCTTAGCAAAAACGCTACGTAGTTCAAGAAAGATTTGATTAAGAGAAATCCTCAGGTGAGACGTCCTCAATAAACTGACGGAATTCTTCAAGCTCTTGGGCTTGAACGTCCTTCTCGACATCAGTAAAGTCTGGAGCAGCAGCAATTTCCAGAACGCTCTCGTCAGCAAAGATGGGAGCGTTTGTTCTTACTGCCAGCGCAATTGCGTCTGATGGACGAGCATCCACGTAAATATGCTCTCCCTCTTTAGAGATGAGCTCTATTTGCGAGAAGAACGTGGTGCCGTGGACGCCAACAATACGCACGCTTTTAATATCTGCGTCCAGAGAATCAAGAACGGAGCGAAGAAGGTCATGCGTGAGCGGTCTCTGGGTAGACTCTTGATCTATGCCAAGGCTGATAGCAGAGGCTTCAATGTTGCCAATCTTAATAGGTAGGCTGAGCGTGGAGACCCCGCGTGGATCATGAAGACGCAGGACAATAACGGAAGAGATGGGTCCTCCTCCGACAACAACTGTCTGTATGTCCATACGTTTTAGTGACACAAAAACTCCAAAAAGCACGCTATTTATCAATCTTTGGACAGATAGTCTACGACTCTCTGTCCTCATTTCATACCCAATTTCAAGAAACTTTAAAACAAAATAAAAAAAGTGTTGACCTACGATGCGTATGGAGGTATTATTTTTCCCTGCGTTGGGCCTGTAGCTCAGTTGGTCAGAGCGTCCGGCTGATAACCGGGAGGTCACAAGTTCAAACCTTGTCAGGCCCACCACTTTATGTGACAATAGTCACCCCAACGTTAGCCGAGTCGCCGTTGGGGTGATTATTAAAACCTTCTGGGCCCAACCAGAAGTCAGTACGGGGAATTAGCTCAGCTGGGAGAGCGCGGGCTTTGCAAGCCTGAGGTCAGGGGTTCGATCCCCCTATTCTCCACCAAATGTTCAAGGCCAGGGATTTTGTCCCTGGCCTTTTTGCATAACCGTAAAAATATACCGATAGCCGCCAATATCAGCCACTTATCGAATAGTTGAAATATTTTCGAAAAAGTTTGAGTACGATTTACACAGGAGTATGTTCTTTTCATTGGAGTTGTGGATAACCACAAGGAGAGAAAAGAGTTCTTATGTCAAATCTTACGCGTCGTAACTTTTTTGGTGTAAGTGCAGTTGTAGCAGGTTTGGGTATCACCGCCTGCAAGAAGTCCGATTCTGATGCTGGCGAGAAAAAAGAATCTGACACCAACTCTACAGACGCGGTTGGAGCACCAGAAGAGCTGGTAAAGGCAGCAAAAGAAGAGGGTAAGCTGATTGTTTACGGCTCTTGTGAGGAAGAGTACCTAAACGCAGTCTGCGCCAACTTCAAGAGTCTGTATGGCATTGATGTTCAGGCACAGCGTCTCTCAACTGGAGAAGTTGCCGCAAAGATTGAGGAAGAGAATGGTCATCCATCAGCAGATGTCTGGTTTGGTGGAACAACCGATCCTTACAATGTCACCTCTTCAAAGGGTCTTCTTGAGCAGTACGAGCCAAAGAATGCGTCTCACCTTATTTCCGATAAGTTTAAGAGCACCAACAAAGACTGGTACGGAATTTATAAGGGCATCCTGGGCATTCTGTACGATAAGGAAGAGCTTGAGCGCCTTAAGCTTGATGTTCCTCAGGATTACAAAGACCTTATTGATCCTAAGTATAAGGGCCTTATTTGGTCTTCTAACTACAACACCGCAGGTACTGCAAAGCTGATTATTAACACCGTTATTCAGAAGTACGGTCATGATCAGGGTATTCAGTATCTTGTTGACCTTGATAAGAACATTGCTCAGTACACCAAGAGTGGCTCTGGTCCTTCCAAGGCTATTGGAGCCGGTGAGTGCACCATCGGAATTGGTATGCTCCACGATGGTATTTATCAGATTGTTGACCAAGAGCATGAAAACGTTGGTCTTCAGATTCCAAGCTCTGGCGCATCATACGAGGTTGGTGCAACCGCAATCTTCAAGGGCGCTGCACATCCAAACGCAGCTAAGCTCTGGATTGAGTATGCATTGTCTCCAGCATGCGTTGATCTTGCTCAGAAGAATGGTTCTTACCAGTTCTTGGTACTTGATAATGCAAAGCAGCCAGAGATTGCTACCGAGTACGGTCTTGATCCAAATAACGTTATGGACTACAACTTCGAAGATGCTAAGAAAAACACCGAGCAGTATGTCAAGGACGTTATGCAGGCACTTGGTGGCGGAGACAGCCGCTTTAAGACCGAGTAAACACCACGCGGATAAGCAACTAAACAATGCTGTTGCTCAAGATCTGAGTGGCAGATTATATTGGGTAGGCAGAGATCTGCCTACCCAGTTCCACATAGAGCTTTGCGTATAGGTTTAGTGTTTCAGAGTTAGGACCAGCATGGCAAAATCCCAGAGCGCTCGACTTGAGCGAAAAAAGCTCCTTGGCGATCCAATTTTGATAACGACCATTGTCGTTCTTATCGCCTTCTTAACCCTTTTTATTCTGTATCCTCTTGCCATTCTTATGGTTGACTCTGTAGTCTCCGATAACGGAGTTACCTTTGATGTCTTTACTCGCGTCTTGGCCATGCCTTCCTTTAGCCATGCAATTACCAATACCCTTAGAGTTGGATTTGCAGTAGGCATTTTATCAGCGCTTATTGGTCTTCTTTTTGCGTATGTTGAAGTGTACGTAAAGCTTCGTACAAAGTTTATGACAGGCCTTTTCCGCGTGGTTTCCATGCTTCCTGTTGTTTCTCCACCATTTGTTCTCTCGCTTTCCATGATTATGATGTTTGGCAAGAAAGGCCTGATTACCCGCGGTCTTTTGGGAATTTTTGACAACAACATCTATGGCTTCTGGGGCATCTTTATTGTCCAGACTATGTCGTTCTTCCCTGTGTGTTATATGATGCTTAAGGGCCTGCTTAAAAACATTGACCCATCCCTTGAAGAGGCAGCACGTGACATGGGCGCAAGCCGCTGGAAGGTATTTACCAGCGTTACACTTCCTCTTATTTTGCCTGGTTTAGGCAACGCTTTTCTCGTCTCATTTATTGAGTCAATTGCAGACTTTGCTAACCCAATGATTATTGGTGGCTCCTACGATACCTTAGCAACAACTATCTACCTGCAGATTACAGGTGCGTACGACAAGCAAGGCGCAGCTGCAATGGCTGTTGTTCTTCTTTCCATTACGCTGCTTATGTTTGTTGTTCAGAAGTTTGTGTTGGAAGCAAAGAGCACGTCTACGCTTTCAGGCAAAGCAACGCGAGCTAGGATGCTTATTACAGACAATTCTGTTCGCATCCCACTTACCATTCTTTGCGCACTAGTCGCACTCTTTGTTATTGGCATGTACCTCTGCGTTCCTTATGGTTCGTTTGTTCGTTCCTGGGGCTCTAATTACGAGTTAACAACAAAGTGGTTTGAACAGGTATTTACCAAGTACCACGGTTTGCAGGCGTTTAGCGACTCGTTTATGCTCTCGCTCATTGCGGCACCAATTACCGCTTTGCTTTCGATGATCATTTCTTATCTGGTAGTAAAGCGCCGCTTCCGTGGTCGTGGTTTTATCGAGGCTGTATCCATGCTTGCCATGGCAGTTCCTGGTACGGTTTTGGGCGTTGGTTATATTCGCGGTTTCTCAAGTGGTGTTATGCACACAGGATTTTTGCAGGGCCTGTATGGCACGGGACTTATCCTGATTATTGTCTTTGTCGTGCGTTCGCTTCCTACAGGAACACGTTCGGGCATTTCGGCGCTTCGACAGATTGATAAATCAATTGAAGAGTCCGCATACGACATGGGCGCCGACAGCTTTACGGTGTTTATGACCGTCACGTTGCCGCTGATTAAAGATTCGTTCTTGTCTGGCTTGGTAACGGCGTTTGTCCGCTCCATCACCGCAATTTCTGCAGTTATCCTCTTGGTCACACCAGAGTTCCTGCTTATTACCGTTCAGATTAACGAGTTTGCAGGTAAGGGTTCATATGGTATGGCCTGCGCCTTTGCAACAATTCTGATTGTTATTACCTATGGCTCGGTATTGCTTATGAATTGGGCCATCAAACACTTTGGCACCAGCCGAGCACTCAAGGAGGAGTAACACATGGCTACAGAGAAAAAAGGCGTTCGCCTTGAGCACATTTCCAAGATTTATCAGGATCAGAAGACTGGAAAAGACTTCTACGCAGTTCAAGACGCTAACATCACTATTGCTCCTGGCGAGTTTGTAACGCTGCTTGGCCCTTCTGGCTGCGGAAAGACCACTATTCTGCGCATGATTGCTGGTTTTGAGAGCCCTGATGAGGGAAAGATCTTTCTTGGCGATGAGCAGATTGACGAGCTTACTCCAAACAAGCGCGATACTGCTATGGTGTTCCAGAGCTATGCACTCCTGCCTCACTACAACATCTTTGATAACGTTGCCTATGGTCTCAAGCTCCGCAAAATGGACAAGGCAGTAATTCGCGAGAAGGTCCTTCACATCCTTGGTCTTGTTGGACTTGAGGGCATGGAAGAGCGCATGACCAACCAGCTTTCTGGTGGTCAGCAGCAACGTGTTGCTTTGGCGCGTGCTCTGGTTATTGAGCCAAGCGTGCTCCTCTTTGACGAGCCTCTTTCAAACCTTGATGCGAAGCTCCGCGTTGACATGCGTAACGAGATTCGTCGCATACAGCAGGAGGCTGGCATTACCGCCATCTACGTCACACATGACCAGTCAGAGGCAATGGCGCTTTCAGACAACATCATCATTATGAAAAAGGGTGTTGTGGACCAGGTTGGCGATCCTCAGACGGTTTACTATCACCCAGCAGACGAGTTTGTTGCAGACTTTATTGGTGAGTCAAACTTCCTGCATGCAACCATTGCAGACAAGCTTGATTCTGAGACTGCACTTTGCCGCTTTGAGGGCCATGAGTTTGAGGTTAGCGGCTGTTCTCACCTGGACAAGGGTAAGGAATGCTGCATTGTTCTTCGTCCAGAGTCTGCACGCCTTGCTGACGAGGGAACACTTGCCTGTGAGGTAGTTCTTTCTCGATTCATGGGCCACTACCAGAACTACCACGTTATGGTTGGAGACACGCTCATCAAGATTACGGACTTCAACCCTCGCACTCACAAGATTTACAACGTTGGTGACCACGCTTTTGTTGACTTCACCAAGGACGAGGTTCACGTTCTGTAAGCGTCCAATTTTGGACAGATAGCTGACAAACCTAAGAGGTCGAAGGCTTTTTGCTTTCGACCTCTTTTCTTGTGCGATGTATCATAGAGAACAATAGTTACAAAAACGACGCTAAGGAGCGGCATGGCCGAAAACAACGAGCGCAAAGATGGAGTTTCTCCCCAGCTTGATATGCTCTCAACTGAGCTGCTTGGAGATGCGTTTGACCTGCTTGCAGATGGCCAATCACTCAACGTTTTGCTTGTAGTTGAGGACGCGTCAGGCACGGTTGCAAGCTATGAGTTTTCCGATGACGGCCCAGAGGAGCTGCTTGAGGGCGCCCATAAGCGCGTGCTTGACCTAGCAAAACAGAAGGGCGATAAAGAAGCAGGGCTCGAGGAGCCTGTTCGCTATGCGCTTGTATATGAGGGAGCCATTCAACTGCTCAAAGAGGGCGGTTACGAAGATGCCGTGCTTCTTGAGTTTGGCGAGAAGGGCTATAAGAGTTTCTCGGCATATTCTTTAGTTCACGGAAAAGGCCAAGGTGACCAGTTTGTGTGGTCTGATCCTGCTCCAGCGGGGGAGCTTGAGCCACTTCTGTAATGAAAAAGCTGCGTTCATTGAAATTTCTGGGCGCTCTAGGCACGTAATTGCACTAAAGTTCTAAAGCTGATAAAAATTGGACCTGAAGTAGCAAGTCCAAACACATACCTTCGAGAGATAGAGACTTATGCGTCAAGACAACATCAGAAATATTGCTATCATCGCCCACGTTGACCACGGTAAAACCACCATGGTTGACCAGATGCTTAAGGCAACCGATGCATTCCGCGAGAACCAGCAGGTTCAAGAGAGAATTCTGGACTCCAACGATCAGGAGCGTGAGCGCGGAATTACTATTCTGGCAAAGAATATCTCTATTGAGTACAAGGGCGTCAAGATCAACGTTATTGATACCCCTGGCCACGCTGACTTCGGCGGCGAGGTAGAGCGTGTTTTGAAGATGGCTGACGGTGCACTTCTGCTGGTTGACGCAGCCGAGGGTCCTATGCCACAGACTCGCTTTGTTCTGCGCCACGCTATCGACGCAGGTCTTTCTATCATGATGGTTGTCAACAAGATTGACCGCGACGGCGCTCGTCCAGAGGCTGTTGTTAACGATTCTCTTGACCTGATGATGGACCTCGGCGCAACTGATGAGCAGCTTGAGTTCACCATGGAGCATGTTATCTTTGCTTCTGGCGTTAATGGTTACGCTCGCCTTGATCCAAATGATGACAACGATAACATGTTCCCTCTTCTCGACATGATTATCGACGGCCTTCCAGCTCCAGACGTTGATATTGACGGACCTCTTGCTATGCAGTGCGTCACCATCGATCACTCCGACTACCTGGGCCGCATTGGTATTGGCCGTGTCTATTCCGGAACTGTTCATACTGGCGACAAGATTCTTGTTGTCAAAAACGACGGTTCCCGCGCTATGAGTCAGGTCAAGCAGCTGTTCACCTTTGACTACCTTGGTCGTAAGGAGTGTAGCGAGGTTGACGCAGGTGATATTGCGGCAATCGTTGGCGTTGATAACACTGATATTGGTGACGTCTACACTGATCCAGAGAACCCTGTTGAGCTGGATCCAATTGAGATTGATCCACCAACCCTTTCCATTATTTTTGAGCCTTCTACCTCGCCACTTGTTGGCCGTGAGGGAGACATTGTTGGTGGCCGTCAGCTCAAAGAGCGCCTGATGACAGAGCGCGAGAATAACGTCACCATGCGCATCGAGGAGCTTCCTGATAAGACGGGTATTGAGGTTTCTGGCCGCGGTATTCTGCACCTCTCCGTTCTTATGGAGAGTATGCGCCGTGAGGGCTTTGAATTCCAGGTTGGTCGTCCTCGCGTTCTGTTCAAGAAGGATGCTCAGGGCCACACGCTTGAGCCTATTGAGCAGGCTGTTGTTGAGTGCAATCCAGAGTATGCCGGCAAGGTCATTGAGGTCTTTGGTAACGTTGGTGGCACCATGTCCATCATGGACACCGGCGAGACTCAGACGCACCTTGAGTTCAAGATTCCAACCCGCGGCATCATGGGCCTCAAGACGCGTGTCATGAACGTTACCCACGGTGACGCTGTCTTCTACCACACTTTCCTTGAGTACGGTCCTTTTGCAGGTGATATTGGTAGCCGCCAGAACGGCGCCATGATTTCCATGTCCACCGAGAAGGCTGTTGCTTACGCACTTGGTACGCTTCAGGAGCGCGGCCAGCTCTTTGTTTCTCCAGGCGTTGAGTGTTACGAGGGTATGCTGGTTGGTGAGCGTTCAAGGCCAGGCGACATGGTTGTTAACATTGCGCGCACCAAGTCTTTGGGCAACCAGAGGTCTTCAACTGCAGATATTTCAGTTCAGCTGACTCCTCCACGCCTGTTTACGCTGGAAGAGGCTCTGGAGTACATCATGGACGACGAGCTTGTTGAGATCACGCCACAAAACATCCGCATGCGTAAGCGTATTCTTTCCGAGACTGAGCGCCGTAAGTGGGCAGTCCGTAACGGTATGGTCAAGAAGTAACAGCGTCGTTTACAGATAACCAATCTGGCGAGAAGAACTTGCAGATGCAAGGGTTTCTCGCCAGTTTTTGTTTTAGGTGGATTTTAAATAAAGTGCTGGTAAACGGTATGTGAAGACGATGCAAAACCGCCCAGAACCGCCCAAAACCGCCCTAAACCGTCTGATTGCGAGCGAATACTACTTTGATAGGGT